>NZ_JBSXNN010000041.1:0-76274 GCF_056857635.1 Vreelandella sp. L-15
AAGCGCTGGAAGCGGATCAAGGGGTTCAACAAGCTGGAGCTGGTCGTGAACAACGTCCAGTTCAAGGACGGCGAACCCTTGACCGATCAGTCAGACAGGACTGCCGCCTGACCGGCCATACACAGAATTTGACAATAACTCGACACCTCACTGGCATTCAGTAAATCTATTACTGACGAACTGCGCATTCTGGAATCATTTGGGTTGCTAGCAGAGCTATACGCCAATCAGCACGGGCCAGAATATCGAAATGGCGCAAAACCGAATGCCACCCGCATTGTTGAAGACATGCTCAACGCCATACCGGATGACGTTACCAACATGGGGGAACGCAAGCTAAAGAGTCATGTTGGAGACGCCATAAAGGCGTGGGAGAGAAAGAAACGTCGGTAATTTGCAATCTGCATTTTGCACCTGCACCAACTTCGTTAGATTAAAGATCACCATTAGCAGCGTACCCCAGCAACAACGAGACGCTGCAATGACTGACAAAACCCAAGCCCCTACCGCCCTGCTAGATAGCGCCCTTGAACGCTATCGTGCAGGCTTTGACCCCGCCTTAATCGAGCTGCCCGAACGCGCCGTATTCCCGCACTTGATACCCGCGCAGCCTGCCACCGCCCGCAAAAGCCGTATCACTGGCCTACTGCTTGGCCGCCCAGCGCCTAAGTTTGTGCGCCGTGGTCGTAGTATCCGTTATCGCCTGGCTGATGTGTTGGAATGGTTACGCGACGGTGACGCCGTGAGCAGCATCGCCGAGGAAAATGTAAAACGTCGAGAGGTAGCTTAATGTTGACCATTGCTACTGCCCGCCGCTATGCTTCACGAGCTGGCGCAAAATCGTCAGCCTGGTTTGGCGACCGGATCAAAACTTGGCGCACTAGCGCCCACCGCGAAACAGGCGCTTTTTTTGCGTCCACTGTTCGCGTTTATGGTGGCTGTGCGTGGGAGACTGCAAAGTCTGCCGGGTTCCAAGTTTCCCGGTTCGCCAACCTGCGTACAGCCACCCCCATTAACTGTTTGGCGACAGTCGGGGATGGCTCCACAAAACTTGGAGACCTACCCATGGCATCACTAAGCCTGCCCAATCTCATTACCCGCAACCTTTCCAGCCGTGCCGCTGCCCACCGCGCTATGGCGAAAGCCGCCTTGTTTGCTGATAGCAGCACACGCACCCGCCTAAAGCGCTACAACCACCACATTGATAAAGCCCAACAGCTAGAAGCCCGCCTTGCTGACACTGCCACGCGCAGCGCTGGAGGTGTGGCATGAACAACCACGCCCGCACCCTAAACCTACCTACCCGCGACTTCACCGTTTACGCCTTCGCAGATGATACGCCCTACACCGTGCGCGCTGACTGCGACTTAGCCGCGTTAGAGCAAGCCCCCGTGCCGTGTTACATCGTGGTGGAGTACCCCAACCCGAAGCCCGGCCAACGCTTTTTGGCCATGACAGGCGTGGATGACGTGTTTGAAATCCCAGGCGGCCACTGGTCGGACGATGCCGCTAATGCCGTCGCTGCGCTCAAGAAGCACCGCGCCGACATTAAGGACTGGCAAGGCAAACGCCGGGAGGCCATTCATGGATGCTAAGCGCTTACCCTTCACACCGCTGGAGCTGGCCGAAGCCAGCGCCGCGCACAGTGCCCCGCGTTCATTCCCGTACCGCTTGGGCTTGGCCACCCGGCTTGATGAGCGCGTGAGCCACTGCCAATACAAAGCAGCACCTTTCGAGCCGGGCACCGCTGAGCATGACGCCTACCAAGCAGGCCGCGAGCATGGGCACCGGATGACTGAATTATTGGATTCGCTACAGCCGGGAGGCTGAAGGGGGGAAGGTATGGCCGCTATCACGGCAAAAGAAACCCGGCGTGGTGAGCGCCGGGGGCATGGTATTAACCACAAGTCAGAGTGTCGCCAGTATACCAGCATTGAGCAGGCGCTAGGCGACGCCCTGGCCGCGTATGGCGTGACCGGGCTGGCGATCTATGCCGATGGTGCCGTTCACCGCTTTGACACCACCGACAAGGCGAAGGGCAACCGTAACGGCTGGTACGTCTGCCCTTCGCTGGAAGTGGCGGTGTATGGCTTCTGGCACACCGGGGAGCAACACACCGTTACCACTGGCGGCAAGGCTGACCCCGCCGCTGCTGCTGAGGCACGTCTAGCCGCACAGCGGGCACGGGAGCAGCGAGACGCAGAGCGCCGCGCTCAACAAGTAAAGACTGCCGAGCAGGCCCGTCGATGGTGGGCGACGGCTGGCGCTGCCGATCCGTCACACCCCTACCTAACCAAGAAGCGACTAGCACCGCACGGCCTACGTCAGCGTGACACCATGCTGCTGGTGCCGCTGTTCTATGATGGGGAGCTGGTCAACATTGAGCGCATTTACCCAGACGGTGCCAAGAAGGCGTTGTTTGGTGGCCGGGCTAAAGGCGTGGCCGGGCTAGTAGGCAAGCTGGTTGATGCTGACCGCGTACTGATAGCTGAGGGATGGGCAACCGCTGCCGCGCTTTATGAGGCCATAGGCGTGCCCGTGGTAGTCGCCCGCAACGCCGATAACCTGGAACCCGTGGCCCGCCGTTTGCGCCAGCGCCTACCGGATAACGTGGCGATCACCCTGGCCGCTGATGACGACCGTTTCACCGACGGCAACCCCGGCACAACAAAGGCCCGGCTGGCTGCACTCGCTATTGGGGCCAAGGTGCTGATGCCAACGTTCTGTGCTGACTGCCAGCGCTGCACCGACTTTGCCGACGTGGTCTTGTGCCGTAAGGAGCGTAGCTTATGAGTTGGCAGCCAGACGATAACCTGGACTTGTTTGGGGAAGTCAGCGACAAACACGACCCTGCCCAAAATGATATGTCCACCATGTCCATCATGTCCACCCGTGACAACCACGCGGCTTCCAGCGTGGACACCAAGCGGACACCACCCCCTAGCCCGTGTCCACAAGACGAGGCAGCCACCCTTGGGCGCGAGGTGGAACCGGACAACATAGACGCACTACCTACTGAGGTTAGCGAGCCGTTTCGTCCTGGCTTTGCCACCTACTTAACCCATACCCGCTACGGTGTGCCCGGCCTGTACTTTCACGGCCAGCGGCAACCCAAAGGCGACGGCGATCCAGAACCTTACGACGTATGGATATGCGGCCCCTTGGAGTGCAACGCGGCCACACACGATGAACGCAACGATAACCACGGGCTATTACTGCGCTTTAAGTCACCTTATGGCGGCTGGCGTGAATGGGCGATGCCATTGCACTTGCTCAAGGGTAGCGGTGAGGAAATGCGCGGCGAGCTGCTGAACATGGGGTTACGGATAAACCCCGACGCCTACAAGCTGCTGAACAAATACCTGGCGCAATGCCTGCCTGATGAGCGAGTGATAGCGGCAACCCGCGTTGGCTGGCACCAGCTAGAAGATGGACGTGTGTTTGTCATGCCCCGCCGCACCCTTGGCACTGGGGAGCTTGCTAGGCGCATTACCTTCCAGAGCGATTACGGCACTCGGGACGATTACGCCCAGGCTGGCACCTTGGCTAGCTGGCGCGAGCATATTGGTAGCCTATGTAGTAATAACCCGCTGCTTATCCTGGCGGTATCTACTGCACTGGCTGGCCCACTGCTGGATATGACACACCGCAAGTCAGCGGGCATTCACTTGGTGGGCGATAGCTCCAACGGCAAGACGACAGCGCTAGAAGTCGCCGCCAGCGTATGGGGTGGCCCTGAGTTCATACGTACTTGGCGCGCTACGGGTAACGGCTTAGAGGGGGTGGCCGCTGCGCTGAGCGATACCTGCTTAATACTGGATGAGATAGGCGAGGCCGATGGCCGCGAAATTGGCGCGACCATCTACGCCTTGGGCAATGGCACCGGGAAAGCGCGTGCTAGCCGCAACGGCACCGCACGACGCCCCCACCGCTGGCGTATTGCGATTTTATCCAGCGGGGAGCGCACACTGGCCGCCCACATGAGCGAAGCAGGCCAGCGCCCAAAGGCTGGTCAAGCCGTGCGCCTTCTGGATATACCCGCCAAACGTCAGCATGGCGCTTTTGATTGCTTGCATCACCTGGATGATGGGCGCGCCTTTTCTGACCACCTAAAAAGTGAAGTGACTCGCCATTACGGCCACATTGGCCCCGCTTTCATCGAACGACTGGTGGGAGAGTCACGCGACCTAGCCGCCGAAGTGGATAGGTTTGCCAAGCTGCCTGCTTTCGCCACCGATCACCCCTTACAGGGCCGTGCTGCTAAGGCATTGGTACTGATTGCATTGGCCGGGGAGCTGGCGACCGAGTACGAGTTAACGGGCTGGCGGGAAGGTGAAGCCTTGGAAGCCGCAGAAGTTGCTTTAAAGGGCTGGCGCACCTTTCAAGGCGGTGTGCAAACCGAGCATGAGCAAATCCTGGTCAGCGTTCGAGCTTTCATTGAGCGCCACGGAGACAGCCGCTTTAGCGACGTAGACGGCGACCCCAGGCAAACCCACACCGTACATAACCGAGCTGGTTATTGGCGTGACCATCCAGAGGGCCGCGTTTATCTGCTAACTAACGAAGCAATGAAAGAAGCGTTACGCGGCTTCGATACTCGCCGTGGGCTGGATGCGCTGGACTCGGCAGGCTGGATAGCAGAGCGCGAAGGTAACGCCCGTTCTGTGCGTGTGCAGATTAACGGCAAGCGTTCACGGCTGTACGCCGTGCGACCGGATGAAGGGGGCGAGCATGAGTCTTGAAAACCTGTATCAGCGTTACGTAGGCAATTCGGCCACGGCCAAATGGACACCGGACACCATGCCATGTCCACCCCGTGTCCACGCTGTAACCCGCATGGTTGAGCCAAGTGGACATGATGGACACCGTGGACACCACCAAACAGGCAAGCAGGCAATGAAGGCCGAACTCGCTACCCCGGCAGAGATTGCCGCCATTATTGGTGGCCTGAAAGCGGCGGGCCGTTCGCTTGGACTGGTGGAAGCGCTGGCGCGTGAGGCCATGGCACAACTATCACAGGAAGCCGCCGCCGAGTTGGCCGTGGTACTGGATGACGTGTTTGAAGTCGCACCGGATGACGCTACCGCCCGCGCCCATTGCCGCCGCCTGCTGAGCGATCCGCAAGCGCTGGCAGCCGTCAAAGCGGTATGGCCTAGTTTGCCGCCACCCTTGGCCGCTATCCCTCAGGCAACCGCCACCGCCCCCGTCGTCGATCATGCCCCGCAATGGCTGCGCTTGATTCGTCAGCACTGCGCTTTGGTACCAGAAGATGAACGGCTGCTGAACCGCTGCCTTGGGATGCAGCCACCACGGGATGCCCTGCAAGCCGCACAGCGCTACGTCACCACTTGGCAGCAATCAGCCGATGCAGAGCCACGGGAAGCCGCCCGCGACAATGCAGGCAGACGCGCCGCTAACAACGAACTACGGGGAGGTAGCCGCCATGCTGGATGAAGCCACTACCGAAGCACGCCGCCTTGCGGCCAGCCTGCGCAGTATCGACACCGACTTAGCAGAGAGCGCCAACGCGGTATGGCTGGCACTGGAACCAACACCCGATCAAGCGACGCTAATGGGCTGCGCGGCCACACTGGAAGCCATCGAGCAGCGCTTACCACCGGGCACACTGGCCGCCCTGGTGCGTGTACGCCTTACCCGCCTGCAAGGGCTGGTGAACGCTTTACTTGATGACGACCTGCCCCCACCCGCCGCGTAAGGAGCCAATACCATGACCATCACACGCGAATCACTGACCCAAGCCGCTACCCATGGGCAACCGCTGGATCACTTAACCGCCGGGCAGGTATGGGCCGCGCATAAGCTGGCAATCCCACCTGAGCGCCTGCAACGACCACTGGCCAGCCATATCGGTATCCTGCTGGAGAACGTCGAGCGCAAGGCCCGCCGTCACTTCTTTGGAGGCGTCGAGCGTAGCGATACAGATACGATGATTGCCCGCGCCTATGATGAACAGCATCCGCCGTTCCTGCGACTGCCGATCCTGGAGGTGTTACGACAAGGGATGGACGAACACTTCCCCGACCTGAAGCCCGCCGGGTACGACGATCAAGGCCAAGCCGTCTATGCCCTGGCCGATATTGCTCAAGCGCTGGACGTGCCAGAGGATGAATTGCTCGACCATGCAGAACAGCAGGGGATGCTCGACCAGATAAAGCAGACGCCCGCGCCGCACCGGGTACACTGACCACATCATTAACCGCGCCCTGGCCTTTGCTGGGGCGTTTTGTTTCGTGCCCAGACCCTAATGTAACCCTAAGGTGGTTCGCGCCTTAGGTTCGCATTGTTCATGCGAAATTGGTTCGAAGGTCTGGTTCGAATGCCCGGCCTCGAATCTGTCAAAACCTGTCATTGGTGCGCACGTCTGGTGCGCAATAAAAGTGCGCATTCCGGAGGCAAAAAGTACGCACAAGTGGTACGCAATCACCGTGCGTACTTCACGCAATCCGCGCACTTTTCGCGCAATAGTTTCACGCAATCTGGATGCGCGAAACCACCGGGGGATACCGTCGATGAACAGCCAAGACGAACTTCGCAAACGCTACCGCGCCTGGTGTCGTGCCAATGAACGCGGCGACCAGCAACCCTTACCGGATGAGTGCCACAACCTACGCTGTGGTGCCAAGACACGATCCGGGACGCCCTGCAAACGTCGCGACCTTTATGCTTCTGGCCGCTGTAAGCTCCACGGCGGTCTATCGACTGGGCCAAAGTCTGGGCCGAGAGCCAAGCGACCAGAGCCGCCAGCGGCTAAACCTGAGCCGTATGATCCTGCAAATAATTCTGAAGTGTTGGCGATCCTGCGCCGCCAAGGGATACGCTGCTGAGTTAAACCCCATGAGAGGGTGATAAAAGTTGACATCTAAGCCCTGGCAACCGCTGGGGCTTTTTGCTGATGGCAAGGTTGAGGCGAGGGTAAACGCCGCAAGGTACTTTGGGAGCAGCGGCATCCAGATTCGGAAGAAAATCAGGCGGGACAACTTGTCCCACCTGAAATTGGCTATAAGAAGCCGCCCAAACAAGAGAAAGCCTTCGCTGCCGACACCGCCGAGCGCACGCGGGAGAGAAGGTTTTTCCAACATCGGTTACGCTCAAGCGCGTGTGGTTTCCAATTAGGTTTCCAGCATAAGTTTCCATTTTGGCATTCACCAAAAACGCAACGGTAAAGGCAACAAAACGCAACACTTATGGAGAGGCGCAACGGCTTGTCAAACTGCCCCTAAAAACGCGGAAATTCCAGACGGTTGTCACCTATATGTCACCTAGAACGTTAGGCAACAAAAAACGGCCACCGCGTGATTCGCTAAGTGACCGTTTTATATGTCTTTTTTGGTCGGAGTGACAGGATTCGAACCTGCGACCTTTGCAACCCCATTGCAACGCGCTACCAAGCTGCGCCACACTCCGATGTCTGTTTGGCATTTGCCTCAAGACGGTGCGTATACTAGCGTTTTATACGCCAAATGAAAAGCACTTTTTGCGCTTTCTTTTCAATCGCTTGCCACTAAGCGTGGTCGGCTGCTTTTAATAAGGACGCCATGGCGTCGTAAACCTTAGGGGTAGTTACTAGCAACTGCTCCGGGTAGAGGTCTGCCGGTACACCGTCAGGCACCTCGCTTAAATGCCCCACCCGCGCGCCTGCTTCACGAGCAATGACCCAACCCGCCACAAAATCCCAGGGCGATACGCTTTCGTAGTAAGCATCTAAACGGCCGCAGGCCACATCACACAAATCCAGCGCCGCTGAACCATTACGCCGGACATCCTGACAGCCTGTGAGTACTGCTTCTAAGCGTGGCAGAAGTTTTTTACGCTGCTCTTTTTGATAGGGAAAGCCGGTACCTACCAGCGTGCTTTCAAGGGTCTCAGCGCCGCTCGGCTGAATCGGCTGCTGATTGCAGAATGCGCCTAGGCCCTCTGCTGCACTAAAGGTTTCACCTAAAAACGGCGCATGTATCACGCCTACTTTACCTACCCCCTGCTCCATCCAGCCGATTGATACCGCCACATGGCGCAGGCCCTGGGCAAAATTAACGGTGCCATCAATCGGATCCACAACCCAGAGCTGCTCGGCGGGGGTATGCAGCGCATGCTCCGGGCTTAGCTCCTCGCTTAACCTTGCTTCCTCTGGGAAGCGCTCCTCCAGGCGCCGACTAATGAGCGTGTCGACGGCAACGTCCACATCAGTAACTAGCTCGATCCCTCCTTTCAGCCGCTGGCTAAACCCTTGCTGCTCTCGGGCATTACGAATCATCTGCCCAGCCTCTTCGGCAATCTCTACGGCCAGTGCCAGCCGCGCTTCCAGGGTATAAACCGCCATATTCGCTCCTCAGTGGGGTGTTTGTTGTTTCTCAGCATAAGCGTTGGTCCATGGCATTACCATAACGCCCCAACACATGGGAACGGCTTAGCGCAAAGCATCCACCAACACATCGACCACCACACGGGTGGCGGCTTCAATTAACACCACATCAGCGCCAACACGCTCCCACTCGTATCCTGGGTAACGGGGCAGCTCATGGGCAATGGGGCCGTCAAAGCGCTTGGCAATGCCGGGTGGCAAAGGTTTACCCCGCTCTAAATTGCGCTGGATGCCAGGAGGCAGTGGTTCCGCACGGGGGGCATCGTGACGGCGCAGCAAGCGCAACAGTTCGCGCTCGTTAATGCGCGGCAAATCCACATAACCCTTGCTAAGGGAACGGCGCGAATCGCTTTCGTAGCGACCCTCACCACCTCGGTAGCGCTCTGGCTGGGAAGCGTTATCCCGAGCGCCGTGGGCTGGCGCATGGGCGGGCTGGGCCAACGCGGCACTGCTTAGTATAAGCGCGGTAGCGCCGATCAAGAGTTGATGTAGTAAACGGCTCATAAAAAAAGCTCCACTGTGGTCAGGGAGCTTTAGTGTAGGTAACAAATAAGCAGGCAGTGTGGAAGGGGCTAGCTCGTTACTTTTACCCACGCACCATCCTGCTGTCTATCATATATTCCTGCACCACTATTATTAGCTTTGTATACATCGCTGAACCCTACGCACCACATAGTCACTGTGGCACAGCAACCGCTGCCAGTACGCCTAACACCGCTACCACCAGTTCAATCAGCGTAAAGCTGCGCTCACTTTTGGCCACGACTGGTCTCTCCCATCAAAAAAGGGGCCAGAAGGCCCCTTTAATTTTGCAAAATATTACTCTCTACAAGCAGTAGGTAAGTATGTTGCGTTTAGCCCTGTACACCGCCATCCGGAAATCTGTCCACCAGCGGAAGAAGACGCGTCACTCACGGCTGCCGGACTTCCATTAATCAGAGGTGTAAATACAATCGTTTCCCCCTCGTGGACCCCTGCATCAAACTCGACACTGTAGGCACCGTTTTGAGTGCCATTTAATGAAACTTCTCCAATATACTGGCCATCAAGAGCACCAGCAGAACCTTGGTTGAAGTTAGCGCTTCCGCCAGAAGAGGTGTAGCCGAGAAAAGAACCATTTTCAGCGTAATAAACAGCAATATCTGTTCTTATGCCTGCTGTTGCGGTAAACGCTTCTGCGGCTTGAGCACGTCCCACATAGTTCTGATACTGCGGCACGGCGATGGATGCCAATACGCCGATGATCGCGACGACGATCATCAGCTCAATCAGCGTGAAACCGCCCTGCTTGAGGTTGCGAAACGCGTTTTTTGCAGTTGCTTGCATCTAAAAATCTCCAAGGAGATTTTGCTTGGCAGGTATTGCCAAGCAAAATTAATGTACATTAGTTACATTATCTTACGCACAGTGTTTTTTCAACTACATTTGGCCCACTACTTCGTTCATTTGTACGAACGCGTGCGCTTAGAAAAGCGTGGTGCCGCCAGTACCCTTAGTATGGTACAAGTATGCGCATTCTGACCACTTTGCTACCACAGGTCGTGCATGTCTAAACCCTCTTTTGAATCGACACTTAGCCACGCGGCAGCTCACGGCGGCCTGCGCGGCATTGCCCAGCGGTTGGTTAAACACGGCGTGTTAAGCGATGCACAAGCGGCCACCGCACAGTCGACGGCCTCTGATCTCGAAATTTCGCTGCTTCAACACGTTATTGAAAGCGGGCTGGCCGACCCTGTTGCAGCTACCGTAGCAGCGGGATGGGAGTATGGTCTTCCGGTTATCGACCTTGAGGCGCTGCGCCTTACTACGCTGCCACCCGCCGCCGACTACCCCGTTAAAGTATTACAAAATCTTAATGTGCTGCCCCTGGCCCGCCATGGCCACCGCCTAACCGTCGCGGTGCCTTATCCAGCAACGCTTACCCAGCTAGATGAGCTCCAGTTTGCCACAGGATTAAGCATAGAAGGTGTGCTTGCCCCGGTGGATCAAATCACTGTTGCACTTAATAACTATCTCGCCCAGAACGAACGCGGCATGTTGGATGAGCTAGATGGCATTGACGACGCGGTGAGTTCGTTAAACATTGTACAAAACAGTGACGGCAACGAAGTTCCTCTTGAGGAAGCGTCGCAGAGTAGCGAAGATGCGCCCATCGTTAAGTTTGTTAATAAGATTTTATTAGACGCCATTCGCCAAAGGGCCTCTGATATTCATTTCGAGCCTTATGAAACGCTCTACCGCGTCCGTTTTCGCGTTGATGGCATGCTGATTGAAGTTGCTAGACCGCCCTTTGCCATGCGCCACCGTATTGCGGCTCGCCTTAAAATTATGGCTCGGCTGGATATTTCGGAGCGCCGTCTACCCCAGGATGGCGCGATAAAACTCAAGCTCTCGCGAACGCGCTCTCTCGATTTTCGGGTTAACTCGCTACCTACGGTATACGGTGAAAAGCTGGTGCTGCGGATTTTAGACCCTACGGCGGCTCAGCTAGGCATTGAGCAGTTAGGTTTCACCGATGAGCAGCGCGCTATGTATGAACATACGCTTAAACAGCCCCAGGGCATGATTTTGGTGACGGGGCCGACCGGCAGCGGTAAAACCGTTTCGCTTTATACGGGGATTAATATCCTTAATAAAGTAGAGCGCAATATTTGTACGGCTGAAGACCCCGTAGAAATCAAAGTAGATGGCATTAACCAGGTAAACATTCTACCCAAGATCGGCCTCGACTTTGCCAGCGCCCTGCGCGCCTTCCTTCGCCAGGACCCGGACGTTGTGATGGTGGGAGAAATACGCGACCTGGAAACAGCGGACATTGCGGTAAAAGCTGCCCAAACCGGCCACTTGGTGCTCTCTACGGTGCATACTAACTCGGCAGCCGAAACACTCACACGATTAGCCAACATGGGCGTTTCGTCCTTCAACATTGCAAGCGCCGTTAGTTTAATTATTGCACAGCGCTTAGCGCGTAAACTTTGCCACCATTGTAAAGAGCCCATTGAAATACCGCGTAAGGCGCTTCAAAAAGAGGGGCTAAACAATGAGGAGATTAACCAAGCCACCCTATATAAAGCCGTGGGTTGTAAACACTGCACCCAAGGTTACAAAGGGCGGATTGGTATCTATGAAGTTGTTCCCATTACAGAATCGATGCGTCAGCTCATCATGCGCGATGCTAATTCGCTAGAAATTGACCAGCAGGCCCGCAGGGAAGGCTATCCCAGTCTCCATCGCAGCGGCCTATTAAAAGTCATGCAAGGTATCACCAGCCTTGAAGAGATTAACCGCGTAAGTAAGGAGTAAGGCATGGCTAAACGTGCTCGTAGACGCCAAACTCCCGCCATCAAGTTATCGCGCTGGAAGTGGATAGGCAAAGGCCCCCAAAACAGAACGTTAAGCGGCGAAATGATCGGCCGCAGCAAAGCGGAAGTCACCGCCGAACTCGCCAAACAAAATATTGATATTCGGCGTATCACTAAAAAAGGCAGCATTGGCGGCAACGGCCGCATCAACCCTAACGACATCATGGTGTTTGCGCGTCAAATGGCCACCATGATTCGAGCAGGCATCCCACTTTTACAAGCGCTTCAAGTAGTCGCTGAAAGCCTAAAAAAACCGGCCATGGTGGCCCTGATACAGCAAATGATGAGCGATGTGTCTTCTGGCTCTAGCTTCTCGGATGCGCTTCGCCAACACCCAAAACATTTTGATCGCCTGTTTGTTAACTTGGTAGATGCTGGTGAACAAGCAGGCGCCCTAGATCAAATGCTGGATCGCGTTGCAACCTATAAAGAGAAAGTAGAATCCCTGAAAGCACGTGTTAAAAAGGCGCTGTGGTATCCCACTGCGGTCATGGCGATTGGCATAGCGGTTACCATGCTGCTTCTGGTGAAAGTGGTCCCTGAATTTGAAAGCATGTTTCAAAGCTTCGGGGCGGAACTACCTGCGCTTACGCAAATGACGGTAAATCTATCGAAGCTTGCCCAACAGTACTGGCTAACAGCATTTGGCGCGCTGGTAGCGGCCATATTCTTGCTTAAACAAGGCATCCAGCGTTCACCAAATATCGCTTACCGCATGCATGCATTACTACTTCGATTACCGATTATCGGCGACATCATGCATAAATCTGCGGTTGCGCGTTTTTCTCGCACATTGGCCACCACATTTTCTTCCGGTGTCCCACTGGTAGAAGGGTTAGACACAGCCGCCGGAGCAACCGGCAATAAGGTTTACGAACACGCCGTGGTGCAAACTCGCCAAGACGTGGCGACGGGGCAGCAATTACATTTTGCGATGCGCATGACAAATCGTTTTCCAGCCCTGGCGGTTCAAATGGTCAGTATCGGTGAGGAGGCAGGCTCTTTAGATGCCATGCTGAATCGAGTGGCAGATTATTACGAAGAGGAAGTTGATAACAAAGTGGATGCACTCACATCGTTAATGGAACCCGTTATTATCGTTGTGTTGGGCTTATTAGTCGGCGGTGTTGTCGTGTCCATGTACTTGCCAATTGTCAATTTAGGCTCTGCGTTATAGCCGTTTTCTACATGCGCTGCCCACGGTGGCCTCTCCTATTTTCAGGCAGTTAAAAAGGACATTTATGTATCTCCCTTCACCGCTCGAGTGGGCGCCTGCTCTTCTACTCGGGCTTTGTTTTGGCAGCTTTTTAAATGTGGTGATTACTCGCCTACCGGTCATGCTGATGAGGCGCTGGCGCAATGAAGCCCTAGCTTCGCTGGAGTTTCCGGCAGAAACAGCGCCCCGCTTTAATCTCGCAACCCCTGGCTCGATGTGCCCGCGCTGCGAGCATCCGATTGCGTGGCATGATAACTTACCGCTGCTTGGCTGGTTAAAACGGCGCGGTAAGTGCGCAAACTGCCAATCTCCCATTAGTGCACAGTACCCACTGGTTGAACTGATGGGCGGGCTATTAGCGGTGGCCGTTGTGGCGCTTTATGGCACAACAGCAAGCGCCCTGTTTATTTATGCGGCCTGCTTAACACTTTTGGCGCTGGCGGTTATCGATTTTCGTACGTATTTGCTGCCGGATATGTTAACCCTGCCCTTGCTCTGGGCGGGCTTGCTCTATCAGCTGATCTTTCAGCCCATTATGTTGCCCAGCGCGGTAATCGGCGCGATGGCTGGCTACTTAATCCTCTGGAGCTTTTACTGGCTGTTTAAGCTATTAACGGGCAAAGAGGGTATGGGGTTTGGCGATTTTAAGCTGCTAGCGGCGTTAGGCGCCTGGGTCGGTTGGCCCATGCTGCCATTACTGTTGATCGTATCGGCAGGCATTGGTGCCCTTGTGGGCTTGGCGGCGCAAGCCAGCTCCCCTCATTTGCGCGGCCAGCCGCTGCCTTTTGGCCCTTTTCTAGCCCTGGCGGGTTGGGTTTGCTTATTAGCGGGCGATGAGCTGATGGCGCTCTATACGTCACTGCTATATTAGCATTGGTCATTTCGTCCATCTTACTGTGGCCAGCTATTATCTATGCCCATGACGATGAGCAGCGCCACTATTTAGGGAACAGCCATGATTGTTGGGTTAACAGGCGGTATCGGTTCCGGTAAGTCTACCGTTGCTCGGGCGTTTGGTTCGCTGGGAATCGGCTGGGTAGACGCCGACGATGTGGCCAGGGAAGTCGTCATGCCTGGCGAACCAGCGCTAGCGGCTATCAGCGAACACTTCGGAAATGATGTACTACACGCTGACGGCACGTTAAACCGGTCAGCTCTGCGCAGCATAGTGTTTGACAACCCTACCGAGCGCAAATGGCTGGAGTCGGTGACCCATCCTCGCGTGCGCGAACGCATTCTCGTACATCTAGAGCGCTTGCAGCGCCAATCACCGTATGTGCTGCTGGTATCGCCGTTGTTATTTGAGTCAGGCCAAGACAAGCTGGTGGATCGCACCGTTGTAGTCGATGTGCCCGTTGAGCTGCAGCTTTCGCGGACACGTGCGCGAGACGACGTGAGCGAGGCTCAAGTGCATGCTATTCTCGCCGCCCAGCTTCCCCGTGAAGAGCGCCTTACTAAGGCCAATGATGTTATTGATAACAGCGGAGACCATGCTTCGATGATGCAACAGGTAACGCAGCTTGATCAGCACTACCGAAATAAATACCTCTAGCTCAAGGAGAGTTCTATGCCAACACCCGCTAACGATGCACCGCTAGAGGTCGCTTGCCCTCAATGCAGCAAGCCAGTCGTCTGGAGCCCAGAGAGCGCCTACCGCCCTTTTTGCAGCAAACGATGCCAGCTGCTTGACCTAGGCGCTTGGGCGGAAGAGTCTCACCGCATTTCGGGCGAATCCGCGATGGATGAAGCCGATTTGGACGCGCTGCTTGCCCAAGCGGATAGAGACGCCCCGCTCTCTTAGCCCATGAGTGTTCTGCCATGAACGATAATGCCCTGCCCGTTTACCACTTGCTGCATGAGCTGGATGCCCGTTTCGATGACTTGATGGCAGCTATAGATCATGCAGCCACTTATTATGAGCAGCAGCAATCAGCCACATGGCACTTTCAGCCCTACCCTGGGGGTAGGTCTTGGCTACGCCAAGCCCTGCTCGATATGTGGCATCAGCAGGGCCAAGATGGGCGCGAGACGCGTAACTACATTGCGCTTATCGCAGCAGATGATGAATTACTTGAAAAATTTACGGCGGTTAACCGCGCTAAAGCACACATTAGCGACCTGCTTCAGCATATTAAACAGGCACAGCCAAATACACTCAGCCAAGCCAAACACCGCTTGCCTCAACGCCACCCAGACGTGGATAACGTGCTGCGTCAGGGTGGCTTGGCGCGCTTGCACCTTAAGCAGTGTTGGCGGCACCTTCCTATTGCCCCGGCACCGGTATCGCGCGTTCGCTTTGCTTGGTATAGCAGTGGCCGCTCAATAAAAAAAATTACCGTACAAGAAGCAGAGCAAAAACTCTTGCAGTTAGATACCGACTCGCCACATATCCGCATTCAGCTACGTAGACTAGCGGGAATACCAAGCAGCGAACCGCTAGCACAGGTACAAAACCAAGCCCCGCTCATGCGCGGCAACCTGTTTTTTACAGAACCACTAGAAGACGGCCATACCCGGCGCGCATTAAATATTGCCATGCCGCTTATTGTTCCCGCCCCTGAAAATCGCTTGCCACATATTAAAATGCCGCCCCTAGAGCCGCCCGCGCAGCGTACGCGGGCAAAGCGTCGGGATGAAAAGCTGGAGAGTGACGTATTTCTACCTAGCTTGCGGGTATATCGCTACCGTTAGTGCCCACTGCCACTTTGGGCGGGCATGCGATCCACCTCCCATAGTCCGTAGGCCAATAGCGTCTGTATCAGTTCGCTTACTCCACCCTCTGATAAATCATACTCCTTCAGCAAGGCCTTGAAGCGCTGGCTGAACAGCAGATCCTGTTCCTTCTGCCGCTCAGCCTGATCATCAGCCTCAAGCGCCGCTAAAGAGCGTACAGGGGGCCCTGTTGGAATATCAAAGTCACTATCAGGATCTTCCAACTGACGCAATGCTTGCGCAAAGGCGTCATCCAGCTCACGAAACTTACGCAGCTTTTCACGCTCATCCAGTTGTTTTTGAACCTTTTGATATTTCATCGATGTTTCATTTACACCTTACTTGGGATGGTCGATATGTCTGCAAAACAGACTTTATTTACAAAAAACTGTGCACAAACGCGTAAACTCTCATAGCAAACTTGCCTTTGCTTCAGCTTAGCAGCATAAAGACACTATCGTGATGAAGCCACTAATCGGTAATAATGATTATCCGGCTATCTATCGAACGTCAAACGCATCACGTTCCATCACGAGCCATGGATGGCCGCTCTGTAGATAACACTCAAACACTGGTGGCAACGATAAAAGTCATGGACCACCAGGTTACCAGCAACAACAAGCACCGGGAGGGTGCATCACAGGCAAGCTATCAACTGACCTGTATGACTCACGCATGGGAGGCCAGATAATGTTCAATGCAATGTCGCGAGCTGAGATCTGGCTACAGGACACGCTTGACCAATCGCTAAGTATAGAAGACCTTGCTAATCACTTGGGATATTCAGCGTCACAGATACGGCGGCAATTTCGTCACTGCTTCAACACCTCTCCTAGCGCTTATCGTGAGCAGAGGCGCTTAGAGCGAGCAGCGGTCTTGCTATCGCTTACCCCACAAAATATAGCGCATATTGCCATTCGCTGCGGGTATGCAAACCATTCATCGTTTTCGCGCGCATTTCAGCGGCGCTATCAGCTGACGCCTAGGCATTATCGCCAGTCTTTTAGCAGCGTGCGACACCTACAGTAGCGCTACCTGACCTGCTCGCAGACAAAGTTGACGCCCTTGAGGCAGGCGCTAAGGTACGCAAGTCAAGAACTGACATTGGTCTCTATTTAACCCACACAGCAAATACAGAAAATTTAGCCCTACCAGTTGCTTACCGGCGCATTGAAATTCCTGCACAACACTATGCAAAAACCTTCTTTGATGATTTTGATGAGCTATCAGATGCATTGACATCAACGCTACTGCAGCTGCTCAATCAACAACATCGCTTTCACATTAGTGGAGAATCCCCACGGATTTTATGGCATCCCGATCACTTAGAGCTGCGGGTGCCACTACTGAGAGAAGCAACGCACATTTATTGAACTGGTTGATGCTGAACTAGTGGCTGGCTAGTCCGCAGCGCCAAACCCTGCTGACTTCCCAGCCAGTCTTCTAGGTCGCTGCTTGAAACTAACCCTCTAAAAACAAAACCGGCATTTCTATTAGAAATGCCGGTTAAACTACTTAGTCTTCCATGCGCACGAACCAGGACTCGACAGCTTCATCACCATGCTCATCTTTCCAGCTACGCAGACCTTTATGGTTCCCACCACGGGTTTCGATCACTTCACCAGTATGCGGGTTCTTATAGATTTTTAAACGACGCTTACGGCGAGCAGAGGCGGCCGGCGCTGCTTTGGCACTGCGCTGATCAGTAGTCGGATCCAAAAGCGCAATTACATCTGCAGGACGCTTACCAAACTCGTTCATCAGTGCTTCAAGTTTAGCTTTAAACTCAAGCTCGCTTTTCAGGCGCTGGTCGCCTTCAAGACGCTGCAGCTCTTCTTGAAGCTGTTTAAGCTGCTGCTCTTTTTGAATGTAGTCGTTTAACAGTGACATAGGAAATCCTTTTAGCTTGGTTTTAACTGCGATGGCATTCAGCTGGGCAACTCAATACCGATTAGTTCAGGATGCGGACACATTATTGCCTTAAACTCTGTAATTGACAACAGTCTAGTTCATTTTGGTCCATTTACTAAACAATTTTACAATCCACAATAGCGCTTTAAAGCCTTTGCTTATTAACCCAATCATCCACTTACTTCTGACTAAGCCAACAAAGAAAAGTGTGTAAAATTTTTGCAAAAAAACGCCGCCCTTTTGGGCGGCGTTTTAGTAGGAAAAACTAATAATTTAGTCTTGACCCATCTGCTGCTTGATCAGATCACCGATAGTGGTCGGGCCACCTGCTGCTTCCGGCTCTTGGTCACGCAGTTTCTTCAGGTTCTGACGAGTGTCGTCTTGCTCTTTCGCTTTCACCGACAGATTGATCTGACGGCTCTTACGATCGACGCTGACAATACGCGCTTCAACGCTGTCGCCTTCGTTCAGCACATTGCGTGCATCTTCAACGCGGTCTGCGCTAATTTCAGACGCTTTAAGAATGGCAATAACGTCAGTTGCCAGCTCAACGTGTGCTTCTTTAGCGTCAACTTCTACAACGCGACCGGTAACAATGCTGCCCTTGTCATTCACTGACAGGTACTCAGCAACCGGATCGGAATCCATTTGCTTGATACCCAGGGAGATGCGCTCACGCTCCGGGTCGATAGACAGAATAACGGCTTCTGCTTCGTCGCCTTTCTTGAAGTTGCGAACGGCTTCTTCGCCAGTCTCTGTCCAAGAGATGTCGGACAGGTGAACCAAACCGTCGATACCGCCTTCAAGGCCGATAAAGATACCGAAGTCAGTGATTGACTTGATGGTACCGGAAACACGGTCGCCCTTGTTGTATTCAGCGTTGAACGTTTCCCACGGATTAGCAGTGCACTGCTTGATACCCAGAGAAATGCGACGACGCTCTTCATCGATATCAAGAACCATCACGTCAACATCATCGCCCACTTGAACGACTTTAGACGGATGAATGTTCTTGTTGGTCCAGTCCATTTCAGACACGTGAACCAGACCTTCAACGCCTTCTTCCAGCTCAGCAAAGCAGCCGTAGTCCGTCAGATTAGTGACGACCGCGTGCACTTTGGTGCCTTCCGGGTAACGCTCTTTGATGTTGACCCACGGATCTTCGCCCAGCTGCTTCAGACCCAGTGAAACGCGGTTGCGCTCACGGTCGAACTTCAGCACTTTGACGTTGATTTCGTCGCCAACGGCAACGATTTCAGACGGATGCTTGATACGCTTCCAAGCCATGTCGGTGATGTGCAGCAGGCCATCAACGCCGCCCAGATCTACGAAAGCACCGTAGTCGGTCAGGTTCTTAACGATACCCTTGATTTGCTGACCTTCTTGCAGAGTGGCCAGCAGCGCTTCACGCTCGGCACTGTTTTCTGCTTCCAGCACGGCACGACGCGATACAACGACGTTGTTGCGCTTCGGATCAAGCTTGATGACTTTAAAGTCCAGCTCTTTGTTTTCCAGATGTGCCGTGTCGCGAACCGGACGAACGTCAACCAGAGAGCCCGGCAAGAAGGCACGGATAGAGTCGACATCGACAGTGAAGCCGCCTTTGACTTTACCGTTGATCACGCCCTTGACGATTTCGTCTTTCTCGAAGGCTGCTTCCAGAATTTTCCAAGCTTCTGCGCGCTTGGCTTTTTCACGGGACAGACGCGTTTCACCGAAGCCATCTTCAACGGCTTCCAGTGCAACGTGAACGTCGTCACCGATAGCGATGGTCAGTTCACCATTCTCATCGCGGAATTGTGCCGCAGGGATCTGACCTTCGGATTTCAGACCAGCGTTAACGGTAACCCAGTCACCGTCAATGTCGACAACCTGGGCCGCGACGATAGCGCCTGGCTCCATGTTGATGTCGTTAAGAGACTGTTCAAACAGTTCAGCAAAGCTTTCGCTCATGGTTTTCCTACGTGATCAACGTTGTTGAGGCATAACTGCCTTCTCCGTACCACCAGCGAGTACGGGCCTAATGTCACTCTGCTTTTGGAGGCGTTAGCGCTGGTTAGACCTGACCGGGCTCACTGATATGGAGTTATCGCCCTGCCACGTCGTGACACCTTTCCAAAAACGCCGCAAGGGAGAATCAAATGCCGTTAGACATGCCGCGTTGGGCAAGCAGTTCGGTCAGCCGATCAACCACTTCCGGTATGCTCAGGCGCGTGGTATCAAGCGTAATGGCATCATCTGCCGGCTTGAGAGGAGCCACACTGCGTTGCGTATCGCGTGCATCGCGTGCCTGAATCTCCTTTAAAAGACTCGACAGACTAGCATCCACCCCTGCTTCCTGCAACTGTAGATGCCTTCTGCGAGCCCGTTCTTCGGCGCTGGCGGTGAGAAAAACCTTCAACGGCGCCTCGGGAAATACGACAGTTCCCATATCGCGGCCGTCTGCCACCAGTCCAGGTAATTGGCAAAAATCTCGCTGGCGCTGAAGTAGTGCTGCGCGCACACTAGGCAGTGCTGCGACCTGAGAAGCAAGTTCACCTGCTTGCTCGGTACGAATCACCTGCCCAACGTCTTCGCCCTCTAACAAGGTGCAAGGCTGACCATCTACCACAGGAAAGGCAACATCTAGCTTAGTGGCAATCGCTGCCAGTGCCGCCTCATCATCTAGGGCGACATGATGCTTGACGGCCGCCCGGGCCGTTAGACGATAAAGTGCCCCACTGTCTAATAGGTGCCAACCTAAACGCTCGGCCACAAGGCTGCTAATCGTGCCTTTGCCAGCACCGCCGGGGCCATCGATTGCCAGCACAGGTACCTTAGCGGTCATTAGCACCCTCCACGCTAACACTCATACCAATGCGCTGCGCCAGCGCAACAAAATCCGGGAACGAGGTAGCGACATTCGCACAGTCGTCAATAATGATTTCATCACCTGCGCGTAGCGACGCAATGGCAAACGCCATAGCAATACGGTGGTCGCCCAAGCTATCGATACGGCCGCCGCCATAGCTCGGCACGCTGTCGTTGCCGTTACCAATAATATCGATACCGTCTTCCACCACCGTATGCTCAACGCCAAGCACAGCAAGGCCATCGGCCATGGCCTGGATACGGTCGGACTCTTTCACCCGCAGCTCTTCCGCGCCGCGCAGGCGCGTCGTGCCATGAGCATTGGCCGCCGCGATGAATAGCGCCGGGAACTCATCTATAGCCAACGGCACTTGATCGACGGGAATATCAATACCTTTTAGGGGCGCGTAACGAATACGAATATCCGCCACTGGCTCTCCACCCACTTCACGTTCGTTTTCAAGCGTTAAGTCGGCGCCCATCAATTTCAAAATATTGATCACGCCAATGCGGGTTGGATTGATACCTACATGCTCTAACGTGATATCCGAGCCCGGCGTAATGGCAGCTGCGACAAGGAAGAACGTCGCTGACGAAATATCGGAGGGCACATCAATCGACCCAGCCGTTAATTGTCCGCCACCTTGTAGCCAACAGGTATCCCCTTCGCGTGAAACGGCGTATCCAAAGCCGTTAAGCATACGCTCGGTATGGTCACGGGTAGGAGCTGGCTCGCGCACACGGGTTTCACCTTCGGCATAGAGCCCAGCAAGCAGCAGGCATGACTTTACCTGCGCGCTGGCCATCGGCATGTCGTAGTAAATACCTTTCAGCGGCGCACCGCCGTGGATCTTTAACGGCGGACGGCCGCCTTCGGCGGTATCGATGGTAGCGCCCATCAGACGCAGCGGATCTGCCACACGCCCCATCGGCCGCTTAGAGAGCGACTCATCGCCGGTCAGCTCGCTATCGAAAGATTGGCCCGCCAGCAAACCGGCAAAGAGCCGCATAGCCGTACCGGAGTTGCCTACATAGAGCGGCCCTGCGGGCGCTTTCAAACCCTGCATGCCCACACCGTGGATAGTGACTCGCCCCTGGTGCGGCCCCTCAATGGCCACGCCCATCTCGCGAAAAGCTTGTAGAGTCGCTAGGCTATCCTCACCTTCCAAGAAGCCTTTTACTTCCGTCACACCTTCCGCCAGAGCACCCAGCATAATAGAGCGATGGGATATGGATTTATCGCCCGGCACGCGAAGACGGCCTTGCGCTTGGCCGCCTGGCTGCACGCGATAAGTCACTTTACCGTGTGGTTGCATATGATATTCCGCCTGATAACTGGTTTTATTCAATAACGTATCAAAATAGTGTCGCGCGTGGCTGGCACGATCAAACGTTGCAATTAGCGCATCGCTATCACCGCTTTCAACGGCGCAACGAAGACGCTTTAACCCTGCTTCAAAGTCGTCTAGTGACGACAGCACTGCTTCTCGGTTGGCGATAAAAATATCCCGCCACATGACCGGGTCGCTGCCTGCAATACGGGTAAAATCACGAAATCCGCCCGCAGCGTAACGAAAAATATCCAGCCGCTCATCCTGACGCGCCAGCGTATCCACTAGAGAGAACGCCAAAAGGTGCGGCAGGTGACTCGTGCGTGCCAGCACCTGATCGTGGCGCTCGACGCTCATTTGCAAGACTTCTGCACCACACGTCTGCCAGAGCTTTTCCACGCGTGCTAGTGCATCAGCATCGACGTTAGGTTCGGGCGTCAGAATCACTTTGTGATTAACATAAAGCGTCGGGTTGGCCGCTGCCACACCACTCTTTTCTGAGCCCGCGATAGGATGCCCTAAGACGATATTAGGTAATACGTAACCAAACACGCGTTCGGCACATTCACGAATGGTGGCTTTGGTACTACCCACATCGGTGATCACTACATCATCAGCCGCGTTAGGAAGCGCCTGGGCCAGTGCGGTCATCACGCTTTCCATTGCCAGTACGGGCACTGCCAGGACCACCATGGAAACATCATCCAGCAGCTCAGCTAGCTGCGTGCCGCCAGCGTTAACAAGCCCCAGCTCAATACCTAGAGCAATCTCGTCTTTATTAGGGTCGCAGGCAATAATTTCCCCGGAAAAACCAGAAGCGCGCAGCGCCGCTGCTAGCGAACCACCAATTAAGCCCAGCCCGACGATTAAAATTCGCGGTTCATGACACACTTCACGCCCAGCACCTTGTGCTAACACCGTCACAGCACGCCCTGAGGGTAAGAACCCAATACGCGCAACTCAGCAGCGCGCAGACGCACCTCTTCCAGCACAGCCGCTACACTCGGCTCATCACGGTGGCCTTTGAAATCAATGAAGAACACGTAATTCCATACGCCTGTGCGCGAAGGGCGCGTCTCGATGCGGGTTAAATCGATCTTGTGGCGATGGAATGGCTCCAACAGGTCGTGAAGCGCGCCTGGCTGGTTACGCATGGCTACCACAATGGAAGTTTTGTCTTCACCTGACATAGGCACATCTTGATTACCAATAATCAAAAAGCGCGTCGAGTTATCCGGACGGTCTTCGATTTTATCGGCAATGCGCTCTAAGCCGTAGAGCTTGGCAGCCATGTCGCCGGCAATCGCCGCGCTGTGCCATTCGGTTTTCACCAATTTAGCCGCTTCAGCGTTGGAGGAAACCGGCACACGCTCAGCATGTGGGTAATGCGCATCCAGCCATTTACGACACTGGCCAAACGACTGGGGGTGCGAGTAGATACGCGAGACTTTGTCTTTGCGCGTTGTTTCGCTAATTAAGAGATGGTGGTGAATGCGTAGTACTACCTCGCCACAAATCTTGATGGAAGAGTCCATAAAGGTATCGAGCGTGTGGTTCACCACCCCTTCAGTGGAGTTTTCCACCGGCACCACGCCATAGTTCACCGCGCCTGCTTCCACTTCGCGGAACACTTCATCGATAGCGGCCATAGGCAGACTTACCGCACTTTCGCCAAAATGCTTGAGCGCCGCTTGCTGGGTGAAAGTGCCTTCCGGCCCCAGGTAGGCCACTTTTACCGGCTGCTCCAGCGCGAGGCAGGCCGACATAATCTCGCGGAACAGACGGGCCATCTCTTCAGCGTCCAGCGGGCCTTTATTCAGCGCCATAATGCGCCGTAACACCTGCGCTTCGCGCTCTGGGCGGTAAAACACGGCATCTTGATCTTGGGCGAGCTTAACGTGCGCCACCTGCTGGGCGCAGCTGGCACGCTCACTGATCAAGCGCAGAATATCGCCATCCAACTGGTCGATACGTTGACGCAAGTCATCTAAATTGATCGGCGTATCGGACATGATGGTTAGCCTCTTCGTTGTTCAAAATCCGCCATAAAGGCGATTAAGGAATCGACCGCCTCTTCTGGAACGGCGTTATATAAACTAGCGCGCATACCACCTACGCTGCGGTGGCCTTTAAGGTTTAGCAGGCCTGCCTCATCGGCTTCTTGTAAAAACGCTTTATCCAAACGCGCATCCGCCAACACAAACGGTACGTTCATACGCGAACGGTTAGGTACGGCGATAGGGTTACTGTAGAAGGCGCTGGCATCAATGGCAGCGTAAAGCTTTTGCGCTTTGCGCTGATTCAGCGCATCCATTGCATCTAAGCCACCGATGTCATTTTTAAGCCATTGGAAAACCAAGCCCGATAGATACCAGGCATAAGTCGGCGGGGTGTTCACCATAGAGCCCGCTTCTGCCAGCATTTGATAATCAAAAAGTGATGAAATCGTGCTAGGGGCTTTACCTAGCAGATCGTCACGTACGACCACGATGGTTAACCCCGCCGGGCCGATATTTTTCTGCGCGCCAGCGTACACCACACCAAAATCGCTGATATCAATCGGGCCAGAGAGAATATTCGACGACATATCGCACACCAGCGGCACGGCTGCACCGTCAGCGCGGGTTATCTGGGGCGTGTAATCAAACTCTAAACCGCCAATGGTTTCATTCGAGGTGTAGTGCAGATAGGCCGCGTCATTGGTGATTGATAATGACGCCTCATCAGGCACGGCAGTGTGACCATTAGCCTCGCTGCTGGCAGCCACATGGCAGCTGAAGCCAAGCCGCTTGGCTTCACTTAATGCTTTCTTTCCCCAAATGCCTGTTTGGATAAAGTTAGCGCTACCGCCCTGGCCCAGTAAATTCATCGGCAGCATCGAGAACTGCATGCTTGCGCCGCCCTGCAAGAAAAGCACTTGGTAATTGCTGGGAATTGCTAGCAGTTCACGAAGATCTGCCTCGGCACGTTCTGCAATGGCAATAAACTCATCACTACGATGGCTCATCTCCATCACAGACAAACCACGACCCTGATAGTCAAGCAATTCGTTACGCGCTCGCTCTAAAACGGCGGTTGGCAGGGCTGCAGGCCCTGCACAAAAGTTATAATGACGTGTCATCGGTTCCCGGTTCCTGTGCGCCATTGTCTGCGTCTGCTGGCTCGCCTGCCTCTAAAACATCGGACTCTTCGGGCTCATCAACGCGTACGGTTTTCACCAGCTTCTCTTCTTTACCCAAGCGAATCAGCATCACACCCTGAGTATTACGCGAAGTCGTTGACACCTCTTCCACGCGAGTACGCACCAGCGTGCCGCGATCGGTAATCAGCATCATTTCGTCGCTGTCATACACCTGCATAGCGGCAACCAATGAGCCATTACGCTCGCTGGTCTGCATCGCAATGACGCCCTGGCCGCCACGGCCGCGCAGCGGAAACTCCTCCAGTCGGGTGCGCTTGCCGTAGCCATTCTCACTGGCCGTCAGAATATAAATCTGGCCTTCGCCCTGGGCTTGCTCCACCGCCTCTGCCTGCGCAGCTACCTCGGCATCGGCTTCGGCATCAATCTGCTGGCTCTTCGGAATAATCAGACTGATAACTTCCGCATCGCCTGCCAAGCGCATACCACGTACGCCGCGAGCGGTACGGCCCATGGCGCGCACATTGCCCTCTTCAAAGCGAATCGCTTTGCCATTCGAGGAGAGCAGCATGACGTGATCGGAACCCGATGTAATCGCAGCACCGACCAAGCGGTCACCCTCTTCCAGGTCAATCGCAATCAGGCCAACGCTACGCGGGCGAGAGAACTGCTCAAGGCTGGTACGTTTGACCGTACCATTTGCGGTGGCGAAGAAAATGTAGTGCTCGGGGTCATAATCCCGGACCGGGAGAATGGCATTCACCGATTCGCCCTCTTCCAGCGGCAGCATGTTCACCAAAGGCTTGCCACGAGAGCCGCGGCTTGCATTGGGCATTTCGTACACTTTCAGCCAATACACCTTGCCACGGTTAGAGAAGAGCAGCACGGTGTCGTGGGTCGAGGCAACCAGCAGATGCTCGATGACGTCCTCGTCCTTCATGGCCGTGGCGGACTTGCCGCGACCACCCCGACGCTGAGCCTGATAATCAGACAGCGGCTGAGTCTTCGCGTAACCAGAGCGGGACACGGTAACCACCATATCCTCTTCCGCGATTAGGTCTTCAATGGAAAGATCCAGGTGGCTGGCTTGGATTTCCGTGCGGCGGTCATCACCGAACTGATCACGCACCGCGTGCAGCTCTTCACGGATGACTTCCATCAGGCGGTCAGCGGAAGCCAAAATTTCGGTAAACTCGGCGATCTTCTCAAGAATCGAGAGGTACTCATCCAGCAGCTTCTCGGTTTCAAGCCCAGTAAGGCGGTGCAGGCGCAATTCAAGAATGGCCTGAGCCTGAGCGGGGGAAAGCCGATATTCGGTGGCAGAGGGGTTCAGTCCAAATCCTTCATCCAGATCCTCCGGCTTGCAAGAGGTCGCCCCAGCACGTTCCAACATCGCGGTTACCTGACCAGGCTTCCACACTTTCGCCAGCAGCTTTTCACGCGCTTCAGCGGCGTTAGGCGAGGCTTTAATCAGTTCAATGACTTCATCTATGTTCGAAATCGCGACAGCCAAACCTTCAAGCAGATGGCCACGCTCACGCGCTTTCTTGAGTTCATATAGCGTGCGCCGCGTCACCACTTCACGGCGGTGACGAATAAACGCTTCGAGCATCTCTTTGAGGTTCAACGTGCGGGGCTGGCCGTTCTCCAGCGCCACCATGTTGATGCCGAACACGTTCTGCAGCTGCGTCTGGGCGAACAGATTATTGACGACCACTTCGCCGGACTCACCGCGCTTGATCTCAATCACCACGCGCAGGCCATCTTTATCCGACTCATCGCGCAGCTCAGCAATGCCTTCGATTTTCTTCTCTTTAACCAGCTCGGCGATCTTCTCAATCAACCGGGCCTTGTTCACCTGATAAGGCAGCTCAGTGATGATAATGTGATCGCGGCCGGTTTTATCGTCGTGCTCGATGGTATGGCACGCGCGCACGTAAATACGTCCACGGCCAGTGCGGTAAGCATCGAGAATGCCCGCACGCCCGTTGATGATCCCCCCGGTGGGGAAATCAGGACCGGGGATGTATTGCATCAGATCATCCACCGAGAGCGTGTAGTCGTCGATGAGCGCCAAGCAACCGTCGATCACTTCCCGCATGTTGTGCGGCGGGATGTTCGTCGCCATGCCCACCGCGATGCCCGACGACCCGTTGACCAACAGGTTGGGAACTTTCGTAGGCAGCACGTCTGGGATTCGTTCAGTGCCGTCGTAGTTATCGACCCAATCGACCGTGTCTTTTTCGAGATCCGCCAGCAGCTCGTGGGCTAGACGCGCCATGCGCACCTCGGTGTAACGCATGGCCGCCGCGTTGTCACCGTCGATGGAGCCAAAGTTACCTTGACCATCGACCAGCACATGACGCATGGAGAAGTGCTGCGCCATGCGTACGATGGTGTCATACACCGCACTATCCCCGTGCGGGTGGTATTTACCGATGACATCGCCGACGACACGCGCCGACTTCTTGTACGGTTTATTCCAGTCATTGCCCAGTTCATGCATGGCAAACAGCACACGCCGGTGAACGGGCTTCAGGCCGTCGCGCACATCAGGTAGCGCGCGGCCGATAATGACACTCATCGCATAGTCGAGGTACGACTGTTTGAGCTCGTCTTCAATATTGACGGGCAAGATTTCTCTGGCGATGTCACCCATGAAAGTCAGATCCTTTGCACTGCATTGGCACTGCGAGAGTTGAAAGCGCTTGAAAATGCCGCCTTTCATCGTACGAGACTGAGTACATGAAGGCGGCGCGCAGATACCGTGACATCATACCACTGCATGCGCATCAAGGGCAGTCGGTGACACCGCCATTGCCATTTAGGCCGTAAACGCCTCTTTGGGCACGATCAGTCCCCGTAGCACGTCGCGCACCTCACCTTCGATGGCGGCGGCTTTATTGGCCTTCACATCCAGCAGCACGAAGGTGAGGTCGGCCTGGGCGATCAAAGTGCCGTCAGATCGAATGATACGGTGATGGCAGAGCGCACTTCGCTCACCAACGTCGACGATGCCCGTTAATACCTGCAAATCGTCCCCCTGGACGGCCGCTGCGCGATAGTCGATGTTTAAATTAACCACCACGAATGCCCGCCCAGCGCTGTGAAGCTGCTGGATAAGCCGAGGGTGCTCATCGAAGAATGCCCAGCGCCCCTCCTCCATAAACTCCAGATAACGCGCGTTGTTGACATGACCATAGCCATCTAGGTGGTAACCACGGACCCGCATACTGACGTGGGAAATTGATTCAGACATAGCATCCTCTTGTTCACTGCTTATGGAAATGGGGCAAGGAATCATTAATACCCTGCAAATCAAACACAAGTTTTAAACTCGTGCAACAGCAGGTCGCTGCACCAAGGTGCTGGTAGGAAAGGCCGCGTTTCGACATAATGTGCCACCTTTTTCATAGGATCGGTGACATGTGGTTTAAGCACCTGCATTTATATCGCCTACACGGCGCTCCCGAGCTAGATAGCCAAACCCTGGCCAACGCATTGGATGAGCACGCGGCCAAGCCGCTAGGCAATGCGGATGCACGCCGCTTAGGCTGGACAGCGCCTGCGGGGCGGCTAGGTGGCGACCAGCGTCTGCATGAAATTCAGGGGCACCGCTTACTCTCTGCCCTACGCCAAGAGCGCCTGCTTCCCGCGTCGGTTGTCAAAGAAGAAGTCGACGAAAAAGTCGCCGATATCGAGGCCAGTGAGGGGCGCAAAGTCACGCGCAAGGAAAAGAGCTCGCTGAAAGAGCAGGTCACCGAAGAACTCATGCCCCGCGCCTTTGTCCGCAGCCAGAAAATTGACTTATGGTGGGACACTAAGCGCCAGCTCATTGGCGTTAATGCTAGCTCGCGCACCCGAGCAGAAGATGTATTGGACCTGCTGCGTGAGACACTCGGCAGCTTAAAAGCTACGCCATTGAGCAGCCAAACACTGCCGATACGCGCCATGACTACTTGGTTAGGCGACCCATCTAGCCGCCCAAGCGACCTACAGCTCGGCGACCAAGTGGAACTCAAGGCAAAAGGCGACGATGGCGTGCTACGCGCACGGCAAGTTGACCTAGACAGCGATGAAATTCAGCAGCTACTTGAGAGCGGACGCCAGGCCAGCAAACTGGCGATCAGCTTGGAAGGCCGCCTAAGCTTTGTGCTGCATGACGATTTAGCGCTGAAGTCGCTGCGCTTTGGCGACGCACTGATTGAAGAAGCCGACCATGCCGACGACGGCGATGATGCGCTAGCCCGCCTGGAAACCGACTTTATTCTGATGGCCCAAGCGCTTTCTGACGATGTTACCCGCCTGCTGGAATGGCTTGGTGGCGAAACTCAGCGGGAACCGACGGCTCAGCAAGATACCTAACGCTCTATATTTTAAGCCGCAGCCACCCGATTATTTTTGCTTATATCCAACGGATCGCATGACTCATCATAATAACGCACCCAACACTGACACCACCAACGACCCATGGGCAGACATTCGCCCCTATATGGATCATGAGGTGGCCGATGTTCTTGAACGGCTCTCTCACGATAGTGAACTGCTTGACGCGCTTACCCGCTTTAGGCTGCCGCGCATGGCCAAATGGGCGCGGCCCGTAGCGCGCGTGCTGGCAGGCCACGCCATTCGCCGTGAAGTAAAGGGTGTTACCAGCGTTCGCGAATTTCAAATGCGCATTGCCAGCTATATGGAGCGCATGATCCGCACCACCACGGATGCCTTTGAGGTCTCGGGATTAGACAAACTCGACGACAACAGCGCTTATCTATTTATCGGCAATCATCGCGACATCTCGCTGGACCCCGCCTTTGTTAATTACGCGCTTTACCAGGCAGGCCGAGATACGGTACGTATTGCGATTGGCGACAACTTGCTGAAAAAGCCCTATGTAACCGACCTGATGCGGCTAAACAAAAGCTTTATTGTGCCGCGGAGCGCACGCGGAAAGCGGGCCATGTTGGCCGCTTATCAGCAGCTGTCGTCTTACATTCGCCACTCGATTACCGAAGACAATCACTCTATCTGGATGGCCCAGCGCGAAGGTCGTGCTAAAAACGGCATTGACCGTACCGACCCCGCTATTATCAAAATGCTCACGATGGCAAAACGCCATGCAGAGCGAGATATGGTCTTCGGCGATGCCATTGCCGAGCTGAAGCTCGTTCCTGTATCGATTAGCTACGAGTACGATCCCTGCGACTTGCAAAAAGCCCAGGAACTGCATGATATCGCCACCCAGGGTAGCTACGCCAAGAGTGAGTTTGAAGACATCCGCTCAATTGTTTCTGGCATTACCGGCTCTAAAGGCCGCGTTCAGCTAAAATTTGGTACGCCAGTGGGTGCCGACATGGCGACACCTGATGAAGTAGCTGCTGAAATTGACCGCCAGGTGATTGGTGGTTATCGCCTATTTCCCAGCCACTATCTGGCGCTGGAAGCATTGGGCGAATCGCCGGAGCTAGTCGCGCGTAAATCCATTACCCGTCAAGATCGGGAGCGGTTTAAAGCACGGCTAGCAAGCGTTCCAGAAGCACTGCAACCCTATTGGTTAGGGCAGTATGCCAACCCGGTGAAACATAAGGCGGGACGACTCAGCATATAAATGCTTACATGAAGCGGCTTACTTAGTTAAGCGTAATGATCAACGCATGCTCGCAGCTCGAAAAAGTGCTATGGTCAAGGCATTCATTGGTCTCGCTTGGTAGCTTCATCAGGCGCGGTCTTAAGGAGATTCTCTATGTCCGCATCAGAAATTCAAAAAACACGTATTATCAACGAGCTACGCGGCTTTATTCGCAAGCTTCTGCAAGACCCTAAAATTCTAGAGCAGTCGCTGGCTATTGCACGCCAGCAACTGATTGAAGGCAGTAGCCCCGCCGTGATGGCACGTATTGCCAATGAGATTTCAGACACCACCAGCGTGCATATTCCTGAAGACCCGGCAGAGCACTCGGAAGCAGACAAGCTATTTTTAGAACTGCTGCGTGAAGTAGTTCAAGAAGAGCAAGCGCTCTACTAGTCTGTCAGGCTGAGCCTCTGGCTATTTGTACGCATTACCATGACATTACCGGCGAAGCACCTCCCCTTCGCCGTCTTTATTTGTACTGCCTAACCGGAATTATCACTCACCATGCCCAATACTGCCCCGCGCAACATTCTGGTGACGAGCGCCCTTCCCTATGCCAATGGCGCTATTCACTTAGGCCACCTGCTTGAGTACATCCAAACGGATATCTGGGTACGCTTCCAAAAGAGCCGTGGCCAGCAGTGTTACTACGTTTGTGCTGACGATGCTCACGGCACCGCGATTATGCTGCGTGCCGAGCAGGAAGGCATTTCCCCTGAAGCACTGATTGAACGCATTTCCCAAGACCACCAGGAAGATTTCGCCCGCTTTGGCGTGGGGTTCGATAACTACCACTCCACCCACTCGGATGAGAACCGCTACCTCAGCGAGCTGATCTACACCCGCCTACGCGATAAAGGCCATATTGCCACTCGCGATATCGAGCAGATGTTCGACCCGCAGAAAGGTCTGTTTCTAGCCGATCGCTTCATCAAAGGCACCTGCCCAAAGTGCCACGCGGTCGATCAGTACGGCGATAACTGCGAAAAGTGCGGAGCAACCTACACACCTGCGGACCTGATCAATCCAGTTTCCGCCATCTCCGGTGCCACGCCCGAAGTACGCAGCTCCACGCACTACTTCTTCAAACTGCCGGACTTCGCCGACTTCCTGCAGCAGTGGATCAATGATGGCCACGTACAGCCACAAATCCGCAATAAGCTAATGGAGTGGTTTGAGTCTGGCTTTAACGAGTGGGATATTTCCCGCGATGCGCCCTACTTTGGTTTTGAGATTCCCGATGCGCCCGGCAAATACTTCTATGTATGGCTAGACGCCCCCATCGGCTATCTGGCCAGCTTTAAAAACCTCTGCGAGCGCGAAGGTATTGATTTCGATCGCTTCTGGGAAAAAGACTCAGACGCGGAGGTCTACCACTTCATTGGTAAAGACATCGTCTATTTCCACGCGCTGTTCTGGCCTGCCATGCTCCACGGTGCTGATTTGCGCACCCCCACGGCGGTAAACTGCCACGGCTTTTTGACCGTCGATGGTGCGAAGATGTCGAAATCGCGCGGCACCTTCATCAAGGCGGCCACTTACGCTGAACATCTCAACCCCGAGTACCTGCGTTACTACTTTGCCGCCAAGCTCACCTCCAAGGTGGATGATCTTGACCTAAACCTTGAAGACTTCGCTGCCCGAGTGAATTCAGATCTCGTCGGTAAGGTCGTGAACATTGCCAGCCGCTGTGCCGGTTTTGTCAAAAAACTTGGGGGCGGCACCCTCTCTGAGCACTGTGCCGAGCCGCAGATGGTTGCCCGCTTTATCGCTGCCGGTGACGATATTGCCGCCGACTTTGAAGCGCGTGAGTTTAGCCGCGCCATACGCAAGATTATGGAATTGGCCGATGAAGCCAATGCCTATATCGCTGAAAAAGAGCCCTGGGCACTCGCCAAGCAGGATGGTCGCGATCAAGAAGTACTGGAAATCTGCTCGGTGGGTATCAACCTATTCCGCCAGCTGATGGTCTATCTGGCACCGGTGGTGCCGAGCATGGCAGAGCAAGCCCGTGAGTTTATAAATATTGACACTCTTGATTGGGAAAGCCGTGGTAACGTGCTGGTCAACCACCCGATCAATAAATTCAAACCGCTGATGACCCGAGTTGAGCGGGACAAAATCGATGCTATGATCGACGCATCAAAAGAGGATCTGGTAGAAGAGCAGAAGCTAAAAAACACCCCGAAAGGCCCGCTAGCAGACGAGCCCATCGCAGATGAAATTAGCTTTGATGAATTTGCCAAGGTTGACCTGCGCATTGCTCGGATTGCCAAAGCACAATATGTCGAGGGTGCTGACAAGCTATTACAGCTTACTCTGGACTTGGGTGGCGAAACCCGCAACGTCTTCTCTGGCATTCGTTCTGCGTACTCTCCAGAGGCCCTGGAAGGCCGCCTGACGGTGATGGTCGCCAACTTGGCGCCCCGCAAGATGCGCTTTGGTGTATCCGAAGGCATGGTGCTTGCTTCAGCGAATAAAGAGGGTATTTATCTGCTCTCGCCGGATGCTGGCGCCGAGCCGGGTCAGCGTGTAACGTAACGCCGCCATTCACGGATGAAAGGGGCAAGGCGAACAGCCTGCCCCTTTTGTTTTTAGGCTACTTCCATTTAGACCCATGACTCACTGTCGGAGCTTCCCAACCGGCGGTTATTCGATCAACTCTTAACCTTAGCGGTGAGCCAAGCCAGTGCAGACAGTGAACTACTGGCCATCATGATGCTGGATATCGATCACTTCAAACTCTACAACGACTATTATGGCCATCAGAAAGGAGACGAGTGCTTACAGCAAGTGGCGACGGCGCTGCATGTCTCTCTACAAGCCCCCTCTAGCCAGCCACCCTATTTCTAAGCAAAATACGCCGTCATGAATGAACTCTTCGTTATTTTGGTCAGCACCGCGCTGGTGAACAATTTTGTATTGGTCCAATTTCTTGGGCTATGCCCGTTTATGGGTGTCTCGAACAAGCTCGAATCAGCGATGGGCATGTCGCTGGCTACCACGTTCGTGTTGACGCTAGCCTCTGCCGCTAGCTACGTGGTTTATCACGGTTTACTGGTGCCCTTTGATATTACCTATCTGCGTACCATTAGCTTTATCGTCGTGATTGCTGCCGTTGTGCAGTTCACTGAAATCATGGTGCGCCAGCTCAGTCCGTTACTGCATCAGGTGCTGGGTATTTTTCTGCCACTAATCACTACCAACTGTGCCGTCCTCGGCGTGGCGCTGCTGTCGCTAAACCGAGAGCTGAGCTTTTTCCATACCACGCTATATGGCCTGGGCGCTGCGTTAGGCTTTTCGCTGGTGCTCGTACTGTTTGCCGCCATGCGCGAGCGCTTGGCCAGCGCAGATGTACCCAAGCCCTTTCGTGGGGCCGCTATCGCCATGATTACCGCCAGCCTCATGTCGTTGGCATTTCTTGGATTTTCCGGACTGGTACAGGGGTAACGGCCATGAGCGATTCCTTTTCATGGTGGGGGGTGCTTAGCGCCGTCGGCGTACTCACCGGCCTGGGCATCACCTTTGGCGCGCTACTCGGCATGGCGAGCGCGCGCTTTAAAGGTGAAGAGAACCCGCTGGTTGAGAAAATTGATGCGCTGCTGCCACAAACCCAATGTGGCCAGTGCGGCTATCCCGGCTGCCGCCCCTACGCTGAAGCGATCAATCAGGGCGACGCCATCAATAAGTGCCCTCCCGGCGGTGAGGCAACTATTCTCGCCCTAGCGGATATGCTCGGCCGTGACCCTGCCCCGCTAGATGGGGAAGCAGCCAGTGAAGATACCGTGGCGTATATCCGTGAAGCCGAGTGTATCGGCTGCACCAAGTGCATTCAGGCGTGCCCGGTAGATGCCATTATTGGCGCGGCCAAACAGATGCATACCGTGATCGAAGACGAGTGCACCGGCTGCGACCTCTGCGTGGCCCCCTGCCCGGTGGACTGCATCGACATGCTGCCCAGACGCAAACCGCTGACACAGTGGGAGCCCATCGTGAGCGACCGCCAGCCATCAAGGAGCGCGCATGCCGGCCTATGAATTCCCCGGAGGCATCTACCCACCCGAACGTAAAGAGCGCTCTAATCAAGCGCCGCTGCGCACCGCGCCGCTGCCAAAGGTGGTCATGCTACCGCTGTCGCAACATACCGGTAAAGCGGCACTGCCCTGCGTCAACGTGGGCGATGCGGTCAAAACAGGCACACTAGTCGCCCGCCGAGATGGCATGGTCTCAGCTAATGTGCACGCCAGTATCAGCGGCACCGTGATCGAGATAACTGACAGCGTGATCATCATTCAAGGCGATGGCGAAGATCGCTGGGCCACGCTGCCACCGCTGGATTGGCGAACCGCAGAGCGCGACACGCTGCTGCAACGGCTAGATGATAGCGGGCTTATTGGGCTAGGGGGGGCAGGCTTTCCGACCTATATCAAAGCTCAAGTCAACGAGCACCATGCCATTGACACGCTGGTGGTCAATGCCGCCGAGTGCGAGCCTTATATTACCGCCGATGACCTCACGCTTCGCCACTATGCAGCGGATGTGCTCGAGGGTGCTCAATTGCTGGCTCGCCTATGCGGAGCCACGCACATCATCGTCGGTGTCGAAGATAACAAGCCTGAGGCTATTCAGGCCCTACAAGCCCTTCTTACGGTCATTGCTGACAGCGAACCGCTCGCGAGCGTGACTCTGAAGATAATCGAAACCCGCTACCCCAGCGGCGGAGAGCGCCAGTTGATTAAAAAGCTGCTGAACCGCGAGGTGCCTAGCGGTGGGCTACCGGCGGATATTGGCGTGCTATGCCACAACCCCGGCACGCTGCTCGCGGCGCTGCAAGCGGTACGCGACGGACTACCGCTGGTCGCAAGGGTCGTTACCCTAACGGGTGATGCCATTACCCAGCCCGGCAACTACTGGGTTCGTGTAGGCACCTCGGTAGACGCGCTGCTGGCGCAGGTTGGCGTGGACGACGAGCAGTTGCATCAAGTGGTGGTCGGCGGGCCGATGATGGGCACGCCGCTTACGTCATTAGAGGCCCCCGTTACCAAAACGACCAACTGCCTGATTGCCGCGACAAAAGAAGAGCTGCCGCCAGCACCCGCGGAAGCCCCCTGCATTCGCTGCGGCGCTTGTGAAAGTGTGTGCCCTGCTCAACTGCTTCCCCAGCAGTTGCACTGGTACGCCCGTGCCGAAAACGATGCCGCCCTTGAAGCCCATCATCTGTTCGACTGCATTGAGTGCGGTGCCTGCAGCTACGTTTGCCCCAGCGCGATTCCTTTGGTGCAGGACTACCGCTCCTCCAAACAGCGTATTCGGCATAAACGCATCGAAACCGCCAAAGCGGAACACGCCAAGCACCGCTTTGAGTTCCGCCAAGCGCGGCTGGTCAGGGAAGAAGCGGAGAAGAAGGCGCGCCGTCAGGCACGGCTCGCCCAGCAGCAGTCCGCTTCCAGCGACGCTAAGGGCACTCAAGCTGTTCCCGTGGCAGACCTTCGTAGCCTACGCATCGCTCAAACGGCCGCTAAAGCCGCCGTGCGAAAAGCGGAGAAAGTGTTGGCACGGGCCGCCGCTCAAGACCCGCAGCAGCGCCACGACGATTTGGAGACCCAGCTCGCCACTGCCCAAGAAAATCTAAAAGCGGCAGAAGCACGATTGGCCGACGCTCGCGCCGCCAGTGAACAGAAGGAAGCGCCATGAGCATGATGCACGCCCCCCAGCTGGGAAAAGCACCATCAACAGCCCATGTGATGCGCTGGGTCATCGTCGCCACGCTTCCGGGCCTTGCGGTGATGACGCTCTATTTTGGGCTAGGGATACTCAGCAACGTACTGATCGCGGCGCTTTGGGCCGTCGCCGCTGAGGCGCTCGTTCTGCGCCTGCGCCACCGCCCCATTTGGCCGACGCTCAACGACTCCAGCGCCCTGCTCACTGGCGTGTTGCTAGGCGCCTCGTTGCCGCCTGCGAGCCCCTGGTGGCTGATTGGCGTTGGGGTGATCGCCGCCGTCGTCGTCGCGAAGCAGCTCTATGGCGGCTTGGGCCACAATCCTTTCAACCCTGCGATGGTGGGCTATGCACTGCTGCTGGTGTCGTTTCCCACCCATATGACGCTCTGGGCACCGCCCCAATCGCTTTGGCCCGATTCACTATGGCCACAAATCCTGGGATCCGTCCCCGTGTCCGCGCTGGATGCCTTGAGCGGTGCCACCCCCTTAGATGCCTTCAAACACAAAGGCGACGCCGTGCTCGCCAGCGAGTTCTGGGCATCGTCGCCGCTCCCTGAAGGAACGTTGTCGGCTTGGCGCAATATCGCGCTGGCATGGCTGGCAGGGGGCGTGGTGTTGATCGCCAAGCGGCTGATAAGTTGGCATATTCCGGTCGCGATGCTGGGCAGTATAATGCTGCTCTCAGCGCTGTTTTATGCCAGCGACACCAGCCACTTTGGCTCACCGCTGTTTCATCTTGTCACTGGGGCAACGCTGTTTGGTGCCTTCTTTATTGCCACCGACCCGGTCTCAGCGGCCACCAGCCGTCGGGGGAAGCTGTTATACGGTGCGGGGATTGGCGTACTGGTCATCCTGATTCGCAATTTAGGCGGCTACCCGGATGCCGTCGCCTTTGCCGTACTGCTGATGAATCTCTGCGTGCCGCTGCTGGACATAGTCAGCGTGCCACGCCCGGTCGGTCAAGCTACCGCTCGGCCTGATGAGAGGAAGAGCGCGCCATGACCACTCAACACGCTATGCTGCGCGGTGCACTGGCCCTTGGCCTGTTTGCCCTGGTCACTGCCGGCAGCGTCGCCCTCACCCGCGCCGTGACCGCGGAGCGTATTGCCGAGCACCAGCTTGCTTATCAGCATCGTCAGTTGCAGGAGGTGCTGCCCGCTTCACTGGCCTCGGTGCCGCTTCAGGCCGTGCTGGAGAGCGCGTTTTCGCTACCCAACCCATTGCCGTTGGGGCACCGCACGCCTCAAGAGGGTTGGCGGGTACAGCAAGGTAGCGAAGCCGCCACCATTCTGCCGGTCGTAACACGCCAAGGGTATAACGGTGACATTCACTTGCTAGTCGCCATCAACCAAAGCGGACAACTCACCGGGGTGCGTGTGACTCACCATCAAGAGACGCCGGGGCTTGGCGATGATATCGAGCGGTCACGCAGCGCCTGGATCACGTCATTCAATGGCCTAAGCCTTGAGAGCCTGCCCCCAAGCGGCTGGGCCGTGAGCAAAGAGGGCGGCGAATTCGACAGCTTCACCGGTGCGACGATTACCCCACGGGCCGTCATTAACGCCGTTCATGAGGCGCTGCGCTACTATCAGCGCGAACTCGTTCAGCAGGAGCCCGCACCATGAGCCAGTGGACACAGCTTGCCCGAGAAGGGCTTTGGACAAATAACCCGGCGCTGGTGCAGCTACTGGGGCTTTGCCCGCTGCTGGCGGTCAGCGCCACGGTGGTGAATGCGCTAGGCTTAGCGTTGGCCACTCTGCTGGTCTTGGTAGGCGCCAGCACAACAATCTCGCTCATTCGCCACCAGGTGCCTAGCGCCGTGCGGCTCCCTGCGTTCGTGATGGTGATTGCCGCCTTTGTAACCTGCGCTGAGCTGCTCATGGCCGCATTCGCTTACTCGCTCTATCAAATATTGGGGATTTTCATCCCGCTTATCGTGACTAACTGCGCCATTTTGGGCCGGGCGGATGCGTTTGCCTCCCGCCAGCCCGTGCTGCCCGCGGCCATCGATGGGCTGATGATGGGGCTGGGCTTTGGTGCGGTATTAGTGCTGATGGGCGCGATCCGCGAGCTGGTGGGCCAAGGGACGCTGTTTAGCGACATGGCGCTGCTGTTTGGGCCAGTTGCCGCTCACTGGCAGATCACCCTGGTGGCGGATTACCAGTTTCTCTTTTTCATCCTGCCCCCCGGCGCGTTCTTCGTTGCAGGGCTTTTGATCGCGCTGAAAAACGTGCTGGATCAACGGCGCGCCGCCCGCGCTCAGCCCGTCAACATCGCACCGCGAGCCGAGCGCCGTGTGCGGGTCACCGGCACTATTAAATAAGCACCATTCAATAACCAAGAGAACACGCCATGAATGCTCAAAAGCGTCATGAGATATTTGCGCGCCTCCAGGCGGAAAACCCACACCCCACTACCGAGCTCAACTGGAGCACGCCTTTTGAGCTGTTGGCCGCGGTACTGCTCTCCGCTCAAGCAACGGATGTGGGCGTAAATAAAGCAACGGCTACCCTCTTTCCGGTCGCCAATACGCCCGAGGCCATCATTGCACTGGGCATCGATGGACTGAAGCAGCACATCAAAACCATTGGGCTCTTCAACACCAAGGCAGAGAATCTGATGAAAACCTGCCACCTGCTGGTCAACCAACATGGTGGCGAAGTGCCCAACACTCGCAAAGCGCTGGAAGCGCTGCCCGGCGTCGGGCGTAAAACGGCTAACGTGATTTTGAACACCGCCTTTGGCCAGCCCACTATCGCGGTGGATACGCATATTTTTCGCGTTTCGAACCGTACCGGTATCGCCAAAGGTAAAGACGTGTTGGAAGTCGAGCAGAAGCTGTTGCGCCACGTTCCCAGCGCCTTTAAACAAGATGCCCACCACTGGCTAATTTTACACGGGCGCTACACCTGCATTGCGCGTAAACCCCGCTGCGGTAGCTGCATCATCGAAGATCTATGCGACTATAAAGACAAAACCGAGCTGGCCTGAACGCTTGGGCCGCCCCAGGGAGCTGCCCATGCCCAGCACAGACCACAGTACCATCTCAAGTACCATCTCAAGTACCAGCAGCCGCTCTGCCCTACGGCTTCACCAGCGCCCTATCCACGAGCGAATCGACGCGCTGCTGGCTCTCTCCCGCCAGCACGCAGAGCACTTCTGCAGTCCTGACGCGTGGCTGGCACGGCAGCGCTATCTGGCGCAGCACCCTACTTCACTTCTGGTGATGAAGTGCATGGATGGCCGTATCCACCTTCCCCATGCCACCCGCACCCCGCTGGGCATCATCACGCCGTTTCGCAACCTGGGGGGTATTTTCGACCTGGGCTGGCCTTACCTGGGTGAGCTGCTCACCGATTCGGTGCTGGCGGCAGCGCAGCAGGGGCGCGGCACCTTGATGTGCATAACTTATCACTACTCCGCCGGACAGCAGCAGCGGGGCTGTGCAGGCTTCGGCTGCGATACGGCGGCCGCCCGGGCTCACGCATACGGCATTGCCGAGCAGGCGGGCAGACTGTTTGGCAAGGACCACCAGCAGGTGTACCCGCTGGTGTGTGGCTTTGAAACGGATAGCGACGCGCTGGTGATTCATGGCAAGGCAGGAGCGGTCCTGGACATTCGCGACTGGGTAGGCCAACCGGCAGAGGCCCTGGCCATCCGTCTCGCCGCCGTCTGCCCGGATATGCCTGACGACATACGCCGTGACCTGCTACCGCTGCTGGAAGGTAACCTGGCCCATGTCACTAGCCTGTATGGCACCGCCCGGGCGCTGGAGATCGAACACCGTGAATGGGTCATTTGCATTGGCCGAGGTTTCGATTTTCTTCACCTGCCCAATACCGCACTGATCATCGGTCCCTACGGGCCCGACCTGGCAGAACCCATTGGCACGGCGGCGGATATCATCGCCGCCAACATGCTCCATGGCCGCATTCCAGACGATGGCTTCATGCTGCTGGCCTCGACCCCTTATCAACACAGCGGCGTCGATCGCGCGCGGGCAGAGCTGAAATCGCAGTTCCTGTCGCGCTTTGCCGCACAGGTGATCGGCCAGCGTCATCCTGAGCTGGCCAGCAAGATGCGGCCTCACACGGCCGTGGTGCACTGGCCTACCAGGCGTCTTGACCTGCTTCAGTCCAACAACTGACGGTACGCCTCACGCCACTGGGGCCACTCCCAGGGCGACGTATCCAGCCGCTCAGGGGCGGTCATCGTGCCTTGTAGCCACGCGGCAAGGCGCTGATAGAGCCCCTCCCGTGTCCCATCGTAACGGTAGGCATCAGGATAGAGTTCCGGAAAGCAGAGTCTGTCCGGCACCAGCGGCCACGCGCCACGCTGGGCAGCCTCCATGATGGCCAGCCCCTGAAACTCATGCCAGGTGGTCGACACGACGATACCGCCGCCGTTCAACAACGCCTGATACTGCTCCTCTGGCTGAGGCCCCCAACAGACGAGATGCTGCGCCAGCCGCACCTGCGCCTCGGCAAAGATGGCGGGCTCGTCGCGAAACCGTTGGCCCATGACGGCAAGTTCGAAAGGCACGCCCTCCTCACTCAGCCTGAACAACACCGCAAAGAAGTCCTCGGGGTTCTTGTCGTACTCCCACCGGTGATTCCAGACGATGCGGCGTGGCGGTGCAACGTCGGGCACCTGCGCCAGCGGCTGCAAGGGCACCGGCAGTACTTTTGCCGAACGCCTCAGCCGCTCCAGCGGCGCGGCGGCCGGCAGGTTCTCGGGCATTTTTTTCAGAAATTGCCTGACGCCACTAAAAAAGGAGTCGCGGTTATAGGCGGTGTTGAATACCAGGGTATCCGCCGCCAGGGCCGCATAGAGATTGACCATTTTGGCTTCGACCTGGGGCACCTGCTCGCTGGACTCCGGGTAGGCAAACTGGTTCTCGTGAAAATAGACGATCTTGCGGGCCTGGCCCAAGTGCGGAAAAAGCCCGACCAGCGTGGCCATGTCCACCATGGAGGTGGCCAGCACCACATCGAAGCGCTGGCTGAGGGTAGCGTGTTCCTTCAACCACCAGCTCAGCGGATTACCGCGTATGCGCCAGGCAAAATGGCGCGGTGGCAAGCTCAGCAATGTCCACTCCACACCCGTCAGTTCAGCCATCAAACTGTTTGCCCAGTAACGATGGCTGACCGCCTCGTAGGCGGAAAGCAGTAATACCCGCATCAAAATCCTTGCTGTTCAAGCTGGGCAGCCAACTGCTCCAGCACCTCAATACCTTGTACATCCGTCGGCAGCCAAGGTAGCACGGGGCGCGGCAGGTGGCGAAAATGTTGTTCGATGCGCGCCAGGTAAGTGGCCTCCTGCTGCCGCCTGGCTGCCAGGAACTCGCCGTCGGCGTCTGCGGGAATCACCCGATTGATGAGCACCCCCGCCACCGGGATACGCACCTCCTCCAGTGCTTTCACCGCACGATCGGTTTCCAGGATCGGCAGCCGCTCGGGGGTCATGACGAACAAGAAGCTGCAGGCGCTTTTATCCTCGATACGTCGTCGTGCCTGGTGAAACAGGCGGCGGCGCTGGATCAGCGTGCTGGCCACGTCGCGGGTGCGTTCATCCAGGTCTTCCAGCGGGTCTTGGGTGGGGTCGTCAAAGGGCGTGGCCACGTCCCTGCCTCGCTTGGGGGTCAGATGCTCCAGCACCTTGCCCAACTCAGCGGATTTGCGGTTATGGGCCAGCAGCCCGTCGGTCCACGCGGCCATGGCCTCGGGCAGGGTCAGCAGCCTTAGGGTATGCCCCGTGGGCGCCGTATCGAAAATGATCACGTCATAGGGGGCCTCATCGTCCACCATCAGACGAGCCAGCCGCTCCAGCAAGGCGGCCTCCTGGGTGCCGGGAGACTGACGTGTCAGGCGCATCTGCCGCTCCAGCTCTTGCATCATTTCTGGCGCTGCATAACGCCGCATCTGGGCCACGACGCGGGCAAGGTGTGCTTCCACTTCACGGTCGGGGTCGATCTCCATGGCATCCAGGTTGGGCAACAGGCGGCGAGGCGTATCGCCCAAATGCCTGTCGAACACATCGCCCAGGCTATGAGCGGGGTCGGTGGAGACCACCAGCACCCGTTTGCCTCGGCTGGCGGCCAGCACGGCCAATGAGGCCGCCACGGTGGTCTTGCCAACGCCCCCTTTGCCACCTACCCATAGCAGGCGTCGTTTCAATACAGCGTGCATGGTCTGTCCTGATGTGCGGGCTACCGCTGGGCAAATGCCTCAACAGCAGCGGAAGTGATCCAGTGGGGAGTGCTCCATGCCCATGCGCCGATGCCAGTCATGGAAGCGTTCGAGCAGCAATGGCTGCAGCTCAAGCGTGTAATAAGCAGCAGGATTCTGCAGGCCCATCATTTCGGCAAACACCAGCAGCATGAACAGGTCGTCTTCATCGCGTCGTGCTCTGGCGATGGCGCCCCGGTAGCGGGCGCTGTACACCTCTTCGGTAAAGAAGCGGGCCTGGTCGAGCCAGGCCCTGAGCGTTTCTCGACGCGACGACCCGGAATGCAGATCATCGCTCATGGGATTTCTCCAGGGTTTTGCAGCGGCTAAGGCTGCTGCTCGGCGACTTCGGAACGCGAGCGCTTCAGCGCGGCCGCACACTCCATGGCCACCATGATGGCCGCAATCAGAACGACGATGTCCAGTACCAGCAGGAACATGTTGCCCTGATTCCAGAAGGTGCGCAGCTGCAGCAGCAGCGCCAGGATCGTCATCACCAGCAGGAAACACAGCGGTGCCAGGGTGTACCACATGGGCCGTTTCAGGCGCACCAGCATCACGGTGATCACCAGCAATGTCAGGCCTGCCAGCAACTGGTTGGTGGTCCCAAACAGCGGCCAGATGATCAGCCCACCCGAGCCGTCGGCCCCACCGGCGCCAAACGCCAGCAACAGGCAGCTACCCACGGCCAGACCGGTGGCAATGGCAGGTTTCTTCATCCACGGCTGCTGATAGATATCGCCCCACTCCTGGAAAATATAGCGCTGCAACCGCAGCCCGGTATCCATGGTAGTCCCGGCAAACAGCGCCGCCATGACCGTCAGCAGCGTCGCCGCCGTCACTTCAGGCAGCCCCAGGCCGTTATGGATGATGTAGGCTCCGCCCTCCACGAAGGCGTTGACGCCCCCTTGGCCAAAGGCACTGTACATGGCCTGCCAGTCACCCAGCGTTGCAAAGCCTGCCGTGGCTGCCAGAATCGCCGCCAGGGCCAACATGCCTTCGCCTACCGCGCCGAAATAGCCCACGAACCGCGCGTCGGTCTCCTTGTTGAGCTGTTTGGAGGTGGTCCCCGAAGATACCAACCCATGGAAGCCAGAGATTGCCCCACAGGCAATGGTCACGAACAACAAAGGAATGAGCGATGGCGTACCCGCAGGCACATCGCTGTTGAACGCCGGTGCTACCAGAGTCGGGTTCAGCAATACCAGTGCACCGTACAGCACCAGCAGACCGATGAACAGCTGCAGGCCATTGATATAGTCACGGGGTTGCAGCAGCATCCAGACGGGTAGCAAGGAGGCGATGGCGGCGTAGGCAAACAGGATCAGGATCCACACCGCGTTACCGGACATACCCGCCACTTCCGAGGGCATCTGGATCGGCACCGAAGGGCCAATGAAGATCAGGGCATAGAGTGCAATGACCCCCAGTACCGATACAACGGGCAAGCTCATGACCCGACGGTAGATCAACTGACCGACGATCAGTGCCACGAGGATGGCTCCCCACACCGGCACAACCGCGCTGGAGAAATTCATCATGAGACCGGCAATGACCACCGCGAACACCGCGTTGACCATGAGCAGCACCAGAAAGATGACGATCATGAAGATGCTGCGGGCACGCTTGCCAACGACATCTCCAGTGAGCGCCCCCACCGATTTTGCCTTGTTGCGCACACTGGCCCAGATGGCGCCGAAATCATGAATCCCGGCAAAGAATATGGTGCCGAACACCACCCACATGAAGGCCGGTGCCCAGCCCCAGATCACCGCGATGGCCGGCCCGACGATGGGTGCGGCACCCGCCACCGAGGTAAAGTGGTGCCCCCACAGCACGAACCGATTGGTAGGCACATAATCGACGCCATCTTCGAACTCATGGGCAGGGGTTTTAAAGTCAGGATCTAGTTGGTAGATCTTTTGAGCAACGAACTTGGAGTAAATAAAGTACCCCAATGCCATTGCACCAAGACCCACCACCAGCAAGAAAATAGCACTCATAAGCGCAGCTCCTTTAATGGTGATGCTTTATTGTTGGGCTTACTCGCTTGCTCACTTCGAGCGTTTTCATAATGGTATGAGACGTCTGGCAAGTCCATGAAAAAGCCCTTTTATGGCTTTAAACCACTGCGAAAGTTGTAGGCGTCATGGCAATACTCATCGAAGGTCGTCTTGGCGGGCTCGGCTTGGCTACCTAAACTTCTTCAAGAACCAATAATAACGTTGCGTTATCAGGAGCCCTCCATGGCCAAAGTCTTAGTGGTCGACGATGAACCCAATATTGTCCTGTCTCTGGAGTTCTTGATGTCCCAGGCCGGACTCGAAGTAGTGACTGCCGAGGATGGAGAAAGCGCACTTTTACGTCTGAAAGATGCCTCCCCCGACCTGCTGTTATTGGATATCAGCCTGCCCGGCATCAGCGGCTTCGAAGTGCTCGAGCAGCTGCGCCAGCGTGAACAACAAGCAACGACCCAGCGGCTGCCTGTCATCATGCTGACCGCCCACGGCCGCGAAGTAGAGCGTGAGAAAGGCCTGGCGCTGGGAGCAGACGACTACGTGACCAAGCCCTTTTCCACTCAGCAACTGGTGGAAAAGGTCAAATCCCTGTTGGGTGAGCGAACGCCATGACCGGCAAAGGGTTACCCAAACGCCAGCGACTCATGGGCGTATGGCTGCTGTTGAGCGGCATCAGCCTGCTTGGCGGGGCTATTTTTGCCGCCTGGCTCGATGCTCAGCTGGACCTGTCGGGAATTGCCCGCGCCGCGCTGTGGTTGGGCAGCTTCTCTGGCGGCATGACGATTTTTCTGGTCGGGCTACTGCTCGAACGCATGCTGTTCACCCCGCTGCGCCACCTTCAGGCCCAGTTGGCACGCTGGGTAGCCAATCCGGATGCCCAGGACGAAAACACCCCCGAAGGCTGGCTGAAGGGGCTCGGCCCCGATTTGCGGCGCCTCAGCCAGAGCTGGCGCGCCGACCGCTCACGACTCGCCACCGCCCATGCAGAAGGAGCGCGTAGCGCATCGCGTATACGCCAAGAGCTTGAAACGCTGCTACAGGTGCTTGAAACACCGCTGTTACTTTGCGACCGGCACCGGCGGGTAATGCTGTTTAATCAGGCTGCCGAAAACTTCTTTGCGGGTAATACCGGTCTGGGGCTTGGTAAACGCCTGGATGCCCTGCTGCCAACAGCTACCCTCGCCAACGCCATGGCACAACTGCCCGACGATGGCTCGCCTCGGGAAATGCTCGCTCCCAGTGACCAGCGCTGGCTAAAGGTTGTCATTCGCCGGGTCCCCGGCAGTGAACGCGAAACGCTGGTAACCTGTAGCGATGCGACCACCACCTGGAATAATGAAATGGGCGTGCGGGCCGAACTTAATCATCTATTGCCGCCACTTCGCCAGCACTCCGCCAGCTTAAGCAGCGCCGCTGATGCGCTACGTCAAATCCCCCCCTCAGAAACGTCGCTTGAGCTACGAGCACGTTTAGAGCAAGTAGTGCACGATGAGAGCCAAGCATTAAACAAGCACGTCGCGGAGATTGGCTCGCTGCTGGACGATCTTCAGTACCACGGCGAACGCTTAAGACCCATTTGGTCCAACGATTTTTGGCAATCGCTGGATGAGCGCCTTGACCCGGCCCACCGCTTAATCACCCCTATCGGCGTGCCCGCTTGGTTTAAAGGCGATGCGCCAGCACTCATTGAACTGTTTGACTCGTTGGTAGACCACCTACGCTGCCACTTGCCCAGCAGCGGTTTTGAAGGTGAGATTACGCTCAACCCAAAACGCGCTTACGTTGACTTGATTTGGCAAGGCTCACCCGTCCCCGAAGGCGAGCTCACCATTTGGCGCGAGCACCCGCTGACTACGCTACCGCTTAGCCCCTCAGTCGCGGATATTCTGCGCCAGCACGCCACCGATATCTGGAGTGTTGCCGATGCGGATAAACGCCACGCACGACTGAGACTGCCGCTACCAACGATTGCACAAACCCAAGCGCCTCGTGAGCTTGCACCTCCGCGGCCGGAATTCCATGACTTTGGCATCGCACAGCTGCCTGCGCCTGACGAGGCTCTGGCTAGCAGAGCTCTACGCTGCCTGGATATCGTGGCGTTTGATACGGAGACTACTGGCCTTGAGCTGCGCCGAGGAGACACGGTGATTAGCCTGGGCGCCTGCCGGATCGTCAATGGCCGTTTACTGGCGAATGATGCGTTTGATCATTTCGTGGACCCGAAGCGCGCCATTCCTGCTGCCAGTACGGTGATTCACGGCATTACCGATGCGGATGTCGCAGGCGCTGCCCCTCTTGAAACGGTGCTTGGCCTGTTTCGAGACTACATTGGCGAGGCCGTACTGCTCGCCCATAATGCGGCTTTCGATATGCTGGCCATTAGCAACCGTGGCGTTGACTTTACGATGCCTGTTTTAGACACACTGCTGATTTCAAAAGCGCTCGATGAAGCATTGGATGGTCACGATTTAGACACCCTTGCCAAGCGCTATGACCTCCACTTTCCACCGGGCACTCGCCACACGGCGTTAGGTGATGCCCGCGTTACCGCAGAGCTATGGCTAGCACTGCTGCCACGGCTCGAGGCCCGAGGCATTGATACGCTGGAAGAGCTGCTTGTCCTGCAGGCAAATGCCTTTGATAAAGAGGATGCCAGCGCACCATGAACCCCTTCAGCGCTCCTTCCCGCAGGCGTGAACGGCTCATCGCGCTGGCCCTGCTAGCACTATTTATGTTTTGCCCGCCGATGCTGCTTATTGTTGATCGTTTACCGGGCCTGCTAGGTTGGCTACCGCTCTACCTATTTGCCGTTTGGGGAGCGCTCATTGGATTCACCGCTTGGCTGGTTGAGCCCCCCAAGGAACCATGACCATGCGCGGCGATTGGGTAGTGATTGGTACCGCCTTTTGCTATTTGGCCCTGCTCTTTATGGTCGCCGCCTGGGGAGACCGGCGCGCCGAACAGGGCCGCTCGCTGATTGGCTCGCCTACGGTCTATGCCCTCTCTATCGCGGTTTACTGTACTGCCTGGACGTTTTACGGCAGCGTTGGCCGCGCAGCACAGTATGGCCCTAGCTTCCTACTGATTTACCTGGGGCCGACACTGGCGATGCTGTTAGCCCCTTTTACACTACGCAAAATGGTGCGCATTGCCGCACAGCAGCGCATTACCTCGATTGCCGACTTTATCAGCGCCCGCTACGGCAAAAGCTCCCGTTTAGGGGCACTCGTGGCCATCATGGCGCTCATCACCATCACCCCTTATATCGCGCTTCAGCTAAAAGCTATCACGGTGAGTCATGCGGTGCTGATGAACTACCCACTGGGTGCCGATATCACGCTAGAGAACGAACGCTTCTGGATGGACCGCTCTTTTTGGATAGCGATGGTGCTGGCGGTGTTTATTATTCTTTTTGGCACCCGTCACTTAGATGCCAGCGAGCGCCACGAAGGGATGGTGGCTGCCATTGCCGTAGAGTCCCTGGTGAAACTGATCGCCTTTCTGGCAGTAGGCGTATTTGTCACGTTCATCATGTTTGCAGGGCCAGGCGCCCTCTTGGCCGAAGTCGCTGCTACACCAGCATTAATCAATAGCATGCGCCTAGAAAACGTACCTGGCGGCGCAACGGGCTGGGTGGGTATGCTGCTGCTGGCATTTCTGGCCTTCTTTACACTACCCCGGCAGTTCCAGGTTCTCGTGGTGGAGAATGTCGACGAGCAGCACCTCCATCGCGCCAGCTGGCTATTCCCGCTCTATTTGCTGTTGATTAACCTGTTTGTCATCCCGATTGCCTTAGCCGGGCTGCTACTTGGCGAGGGCGATCCCGATAGCTTCGTGCTCACGCTGCCCCTCTCTGCGGGGCTAGAAGGTTTGCCGCTGTTAGTCTTTATCGGTGGTCTTTCAGCCGCCACCGGCATGGTCATTGTTGAGACGATTGCCCTCTCTACCATGGTCAGCAATCAGCTCATTATGCCTCTGCTGCTGAAAGTAAAGCACCTTTATATTGAGCGCCATGGCCGGCTTGCCGACTGGCTACTCAACATTCGGCGCATCGCCATTTTGCTGATTCTACTCATGGGCTATCTCTACCATGCGCTGATCGGCGATAGCTACAGCCTGGTAACCATCGGACTGGTCTCTTTTGCGGGAGTGGCCCAGTTTGCCCCTGCACTGCTCATCGGGCTTTACTGGCGCGGGGCAACGCGCCAGGGGGCAACGTTAGGGCTGCTCGCTGGATTTTTTATCTGGTTCTATACGCTGCTGCTGCCGGGGTTTGCACAGTCGGGCTGGCTGAAAGAGACGTTAATTACCCAGGGCCCTTGGGAAATCAGTTGGCTATCACCTTACGCGCTGCTGGGGCTAACCGGATGGGATATTTATACGCATTCACTGTTTTGGAGCATGCTAGTTAATGTTAGTTTGCTGATTGGCGTATCATTATTCACTCGTCCTACACCACTAGAGCAGACTCAGGCCGCACTATTTACCGAGGCAATGCACCCCAATCTGCAAACCACTTCACTCTGGCAAGGTGAAACCACCGAAGGCGCACTCCATGCACTGTTAATTCGGTATTTGGGAAGTATGGCAACTCAGCGTGTCTTTGCATCCCAAACGGCACAACCTGATACCGAGACCGATGCTTATCAGCGGCCAGCGTCTAAGGCACTAATCACTCGTGCTGAACAGGCATTGGCTGGCTCCCTAGGTAGCGCATCCGCCAGCGTATTAATCAACTCGGTCTTACGTGGTGAAGCAGTAGATGTAGAGTCAGTGCTCACTATTTTAGACACCACCTCCCAGGCCTTAGAGTACAACCGCCAATTAGAGCAAAAGTCCCAGGAACTAGCTCGTGTCGGTGAAGAGCTACGCAGCGCTAACGAACGGCTACGTGAGCTTGATCGCATGAAAGATGAGTTTGTCGCTATGATCAGTCATGAACTTCGCACGCCACTAACATCTATACGATCATTTGCAGAAATTTTACGCGATACACCCGATATCGCGGCCGATAAACGACAACAATTTCTCAGCATTATGGTACTGGAAAGCCAGCGCCTTTCCCGACTTATTGAGGAGATCTTGGATTTAGCGCGACTTGAAAGCGGCCGATTAACCATGAAACCAGTGGCGGTTGACTTAACCAAGCTAGCCAAACAGAGCAGCGATGCCATTTTCCGCTTACATGACGAACAGAGTGTCGAATTTGAGTTCTTTGCGGAAGCGTCACCTGCCATAGTCACTGCCGACCCGGACCGTCTTGAACAGGTGATTATTAATTTACTGGAGAATGCACGGAAATTTGCTGCTCCCCGGCACCCAAACATTAGGTTATCGGTTTATCCGGTTGATAATACCTTTCAACTAAGCGTCGAGGATAACGGCCCAGGCATTCCCCCGTCAGAGCGTGAAAACGTCTTTGAAAAGTTTTATCAACTCCAGCTGAGAGAGCACACTACGGAAAAAGGCCGACCCAAAGGCAGCGGTTTAGGCTTGCCCATTAGCCGCGCTATAATTCACCACCTGGGTGGCAAACTATGGGCTACCGAATCCCCATTAGGTGGCACCAAAATGGTATTGGAACTTCCGAAAGCCTCTTTTATGTAAACAATGAGGCGCGCGCCCTAATGGACGCCCATAATTAGCTAGCCGTGCTGCTATCGCGGCGGGGGTCGGGCTCGAACATGGCATCGCCCACCTCGTCGATGTAACGCTGCGCTTTAGACACCATCAGTGCATCACAAGCCTCACGCCCCGGCAACATATCGGAACGCTCAAACCGGTGCTCTTGTGCGCCACCTTGGCTATCGGGTTTGCGTATCCAGCCGCTCACGCGGTACTGGCCGCTTTGGTTATCGGGCTGGGAGATAATTAAATACTCTTTATACTCCACCGGTTCAGCCGCTTTGGTGCCAGTACTCGTGTTACCACCGCCCTGCGAACCAAATAAGCCTGAAAGCAACTTCTTAAACATAACGGCTCCTGTTACGCAGTGGCCAGCCCTGAGGCTGGCCACTGTTGAACGTTAGCTCTGCTGACGACCTTTGCCCGCGGCAATACGAAGACGCAGCGCATTCAGCTTGATAAAGCCTTCGGCATCTTTCTGATTGTAAGCGCCCGCATCGTCTTCAAACGTTGCGATAGACTCATCAAACAGCGACTGCTCAGATTTACGACCGACTACCGTAGCGTTACCTTTGTAGAGCTTCATGCGTACAACACCCGAGACATTTTTCTGCGTCTCGTCAATAGCAGCTTGCAGCATGCGGCGCTCAGGGCTCCACCAATAGCCGTTGTAGATCACTTCGGCATACTTGGGCATCAGCTGATCTTTCAGGTGAGCCTCTTCACGGTCTAACGTCAGTGACTCGATCGCGCGGTGAGCGCGCAGCATGATCGTGCCTCCTGGCGTTTCATAGCAGCCACGCGACTTCATGCCCACATAGCGGTTCTCAACGATATCCAGGCGGCCAATGCCGTTATCGCCACCCAGCTTGTTGAGCTTCTCCAGCACTTCATGTGCCTTCAGCGCTTCGCCGTCAATCGCAACGATGTCGCCTTTCTCGTACGTCAGCTCAACGTAAGTCGGCTGCTCTGGCGCGGCTTCAGGAGAAACGCTCCAACGCCACATGTCTTCTTCGGCTTCGGCCCAAGGATCTTCCAGAATGCCGCCTTCGTAGGAGATGTGCAGCAGGTTAGCATCCATGGAGTAGGGAGATTTCTTCTTCTTGTTGGAGAAATCGACCGGAATATTGTGCTCTTCACAGTAAGCCATCAGCTTTTCGCGTGAAGTGAGATCCCACTCGCGCCATGGCGCGATGACTTTAACGCCTGGCTTCAGCGCGTAGCCGCCCAGCTCAAAACGCACCTGGTCGTTACCTTTACCCGTCGCACCGTGAGAAATAGCGTCTGCACCGGTTTCGTTAGCAATTTCGATCAAGCGCTTGGCAATCAGCGGACGAGCAATAGAGGTGCCCAGCAGGTACTCACCTTCATAAATAGTGTTCGCACGGAACATCGGGAAGACGTAGTCACGCACGAACTCTTCGCGCAGGTCTTCGATGTAAATCTCTTTTACGCCTAGCGCTTGCGCTTTGGCACGAGCAGGCTCGACTTCTTCACCTTGACCGATGTCGGCAGTAAAGGTCACTACCTCGCAGTTGTAGGTCTCTTGCAACCACTTAACGATTACGGATGTGTCCAGGCCGCCTGAATATGCCAGCACAACCTTTTTGACATCGGACATTCTTTGCTCCTTGTAAAAAGCAGTTCACTAGAAAGGGTAGCGCCCTTAAGCCAGCGCTACCTGTTTATTCAAACCGTCAGTATAGCGTTCTCAATGCTCAGCGAATACCGTCAACGACGCCTTAGGGGTAAAGCTGCTAGAATCACCCAACCATAGCGGCAAACACTCGCCGCTGATTCTGACCGACTACTCGCTTTACTAAGGAGAGCTGCATGAGCGAGGCAATTGCCCGCGAATTGATGGCCCAGCGTTTTCGCAGTTATTTACCGGTTGTCATTGATTTGGAGACGGGTGGGTTTAATGCCCAAACGGACGCCGTATTGGAAATTGCAGCTGTCACCCTCACCATGGACCCGGACGGTAATTTACTGCCTGACGCGACCTATGCGTATCACATCCACCCCTTTGAGGGCGCCAACGTCGAGCAGTCGGCGTTAGACTTCACAGGGATTAATCTGGATGACCCGCTGCGTCGCCAAGTGGCGCTTAGCGAATCCGAGGCGCTGGGCGAAATCTTTCGCCCCATTCGCAAGTCGTTAAAAGCTCACGGCTGCTCGCGAGCGATCCTCGTCGGCCACAATGCCGCTTTCGACCACGGCTTTCTGAATGCCGCAGCCAACCGCTGCAACATCAAACGCAATCCGTTTCACCCCTTCTCAAGCTTTGATACGGCGACGCTCGCAGGGTTTGTGTATGGTCAAACTGTGCTGGCCAGAGCGTGCCGTGCGGCAGGCATTGAGTTTGATAACAAAGCAGCCCACTCCGCGCGTTACGATACCGAGCGCACGGCTGAGCTGTTTTGCGCAATGGTTAACCGCTATAAAGATTTGGGCGGCTGGCGACTAGCCCAGCGTGAACAAGCGCTGGACGGTAGCGATGAGTAATCCGCGCAGGCAGCTAAAAACCCCCGCAGCGGCGGGTTTGAAACAGCATGTAATGCAGCAGAAATAGCTTTACGCTAAACTTTGCGTCATTTATGAGCGCTTGGTTCACAGGGCGACTTTCAGTGCGCCTGTGAAGCATCGGCAAGCAAGGGAGCGAACGCTTGCCGTCAATAACGATGAAACCACCCGTTTTCAGGAGATGAGACGTTTCCATGGCCCAGCATAATGCCTTTTACGCCCAGTCCGGTGGCGTTACCGCCGTCATAAATGCCAGCGCCTGCGGCGTTATCGAAGCTTGCCGGCAAGCCCCCGACCAAATCGGCAAGGTGTATGCCGGCCATAACGGCATTATTGGTGCGCTGACGGAAGACCTGATCGATGTCACCCAAGAGAGTGATGATGCCATTGCGGCACTTCGTCATACGCCTGGCGGTGCGTTCGGTTCGTGCCGCTACAAGTTGAAGGATATTGATACCCACCGCGCCCAGTACGAGCGCCTGATCGAAGTCTTCAAAGCGCACGATATCCGCTATTTTTTCTACAACGGTGGCGGTGACAGCGCCGACACCTGCCTAAAGGTCTCACAGCTTTCAGAAAAGCTTGGTTACCCGCTGACCGCGATTCATGTTCCTAAAACCGTCGACAATGACCTGCCCATTACCGACAACAGCCCCGGTTTTGGCAGCGTCGCAAAGTACATTGCCACGTCTACCCGTGAAGCATCGCTGGATATCGCCTCCATGTGCGCCACGTCCACCAAAGTGTTCGTGCTGGAAGTGATGGGCCGCCATGCGGGCTGGATTGCCGCCGCAGGCGGACTGGCAGGCGAAGGTGAAGGCGAGCCGCCACACCTGATTATCTTTCCGGAAGTGTCCTTTAACCGTAAAGCGGTCATGGCACGAGTGGATGAGAGCGTTAAGAAGTACGGCTACTGCGTGATCGTCGTATCCGAAGGCGCGCGCTACGAAGACGGCACCTTCCTGGCAGATGCGGGTAACACCGATGCTTTCGGTCACCGCCAGCTAGGCGGCGTTGCGCCCACTCTGGCCGGTATGATCAAGCAAGATTTAGGCTACAAATACCACTGGGCCGTGGCCGACTACCTACAGCGTGCGGCTCGCCACTTAGCATCAAAAACCGACGTTGAGCAAGCATACGCAGTGGGCCGTGAAGCGGTGACGCTGGCACTGGCAGGCAAGAACTCCATGATGCCGGCGATCCGCCGTATTTCACAAACCCCCTACCAGTGGGATGTGATTTCTGCGCCGCTGTCGCAAATTGCCAACCAAGAGAAATTCATGCCTCGCGATTTCATCAGCGAGAACGGCTTTGGCATTACCCAAGCGTGCCGAGACTACCTCTCGCCGCTGATCCAAGGCGAAGACTTCCCTCCGTTCGAGAATGGCCTGCCCAAAGTCGCCAAGCTCAAGCTGGCGAAAGTGGAGCAGAAGCTGCCTAAATTCACACTGTAACTTCTCGGCTGGCTGAAACGCTGGTTTAGAAAAAGGGGCGATGACCAGTCATCGCCCCTTCTTAATTGATGTGTCCCGTCCTGAATTAGAGTTGGCCACCGGACGCTTTCCTAACGCAGCAGCCAGGAAAGCACCAATAGCAAAAGCAAAATGCCCGCTACGCCTTGCCAAAAGCGCCGGGACTCCGTCCGCGGCTCTTCTCGCTGAGGCATCCGTCCTAACGGGATACGTAGCGCGTGAAGAAACTCCGACATGCGCCTAAAGCGCAGCGGCCGCTGTGGGTCCAGCGCTCGGCGCAGCGCTTCATCCAACGCGGGGGTAATCTCCGGGTTGGTGGTACGGGCGCTACGGTAGCTGAGCTCTTCTAAATCGGTATGACAGCGCAGCTTATTCGGCGTCAAGGTATAGGGCAGCTCTCCGGTTAACAGCCAATAAACCGTGGATGCCAGCGAGTACTGATCGCTGCGTCGCCCCACACTGTCGCCCAGGGCGTACTCTGGAGCCGTGTGTTCATTAAAGCCGATTTGGCGAAGCAGTTCGCCTGAGTGACGATGTCCATCCACTTCACGCATGTGGCAGGCGCTAAAATCCGCCAGCACTACCTTTCCATGCTGATCAATCAGCACGTTATCTGGCGTAACCTGCTGATGGATAATATCGCGGTGATGTAGTGCTTGAACCGCTTTGCCCAACTGATTGGCAATGTCCAAGCGCTGAACAAGGCTTGCTTGCGGGTGGCGCTCCGCCCACTGGCGCAAGGTCTCACCTTCCACGTTCTGCATGAGGTAGTAGAGATAGCGACGTGGGCGCGAGGGCTCCATGACTTTCACTACAAAGGGTGAATTCACCCGCTCTACCACCCACTGCTGCAGCAAAAAATGCTCTAAATAGGCGTTACGCAGCGAAAGTTCCGGGCTGGGCGCTTTCATCACCATCACGCGATCGCTATGCACATCACGGACTCGGTAAACGCGAGATTGGGCGTTTCGTGACAGCACGGCCTGAACCTCTAACCCATCAAGGCGCTCGCCAGGAGCTAATTCAGGGGGGATGGGCAGATCACCGTAGAGCATGCCAGGATGGTCGGTTTCTTCTTCGGGTAGCTCATCAATGCGCAATAGTTGGAAGCAGAACTGATCACCGCCGTAACCGCGCTCCTGAGCACGCTGTTTTGCCTCACTGGCCAAACGCTCGCAGGCGGCATCCAAATCGCTGGCGTCTTGGCGAATAAGCCGCACGTAGTCCGACGGCATCAACGTGCCGCGCACCGCCTGGGTAGTGAATACGAACAGGTCGCCCTGTTTAAGCGCTAGATGGGTGTAGTCGATGTCGACGCTGCCATCCATCCCCAAAGCGCGGGAGGGATAACGATAGCCGCCTACGTCGGTCACATGGTCACGAGTGAGCTGCTCAAACTCGGCACCACGTAAGCGAAATACCAGCGTATCGCCCATATGGAACAGATGCCCTTCGCGGCCCAAAAACACCATCGCGGAGAGTGAGGAAACAAAGCCACCCTCTTTAACATGCTGGCTCTGGCTGTAGCACCAACTATTAAGAGCACGCAGCACACGGGTAGCCGAGGTTTTGGTATCCCAGTGTTCAGGCGTCGAGTAGTAATCCGCAAGAAACCCGCGCACGCTCAAATCTCCCGCCTGCTTGGCCATGGTATTGCGGGAAATCGAGTCACTAATCACCGCACAGCCGCCCTTCACTTTTAACAGCGGTGCTTCCGGCAGGCGCACCGACATTGAGCTGCGGTGCTGCCGCCGCTCCGGGGCAACAAACGCTTGACCATAACTAATTAGCAACTGGGCGTGCGCCAACTCATCCTCCTAGGCTTACGGCTCACCATCGCAACTACCATTTCACTAACATCACAACCACACAGGGCTATCATACACGCTGGCACAGTGAAACGATGCCCACCAAAAGTCGCGAACGGTACAAAAACCCTACTCATGGCGCGTGACTGCCTGGAAGTGCATCAAGCCGACTAATATGAGACATCCCCGTAAATCGCAATGAACTTCAACATCCACGCCGCTAAACACCTATGTCGCATTGGTAATCTATCGACCATGTTCGTATAATTCTTCACCATTAATGCAATGCATCAACTGCTTAGCTACTGCGCTCTGCAATAGGTAAGAAAAGCCAAGCCAAGGAACCAACGATGAACTTTGATAACATCCCCGCTGGAAAGGATCTGCCCAACGATATCTACGTGGCGATCGAAATTCCTGCTAACCACGCGCCGATTAAGTATGAAATCGACAAAGATATGGGTGCCCTCCTCGTTGACCGTTTCATGGCCACGCCCATGTTCTACCCGGCCAACTACGGCTTTATCCCGCATACGCTGGCCGACGATGGTGACCCGCTAGACGCGCTGGTAGTGACCCCTCATCCAGTAGCGCCTGGCAGCATCATTCGCGCGCGTCCGGTGGGCATTCTGAACATGACCGACGAAGCCGGCGAAGACGCCAAGCTGGTATGCGTGCCGCACCCGAAACTCTCAGCGCTGTATGATGACGTGCAGGAAGTGACTGACCTCCCCGAACTGCTGCGCCAGCAAATTGCTCACTTCTTCGAGAACTACAAAGACCTCGAAAAAGGCAAGTGGGTCAAAGTTGAGTCTTGGGAAGGCGTTGAAGCCGCTCGCAAGGCCATTGAAAAGTCGGCCGCAGCTTACAAAAAAGCGTAATTAGCGTCACGACACTGATTGCAAAGGCCGCCTTTAGAGAGGCGGCCTTTTGCGTTTACATTAACGGAGCATGAAGCACCGCGTCACGTCACCGCAGTAAATGCGCTAATCTCAGCAGGTGCGCTATCCTGCCTCTTTGCACCCAACCTGTTACCAACGCGTAAGGATACTCCGTGTTACTCATGCAACGTTTTAGCCTATTTTTTTTGTTGTGCTGGCTACCTTTATTGGCCCACGGGCAGTGGTTCTCTTCTAGCGATCAGAGCGACTTCCTGCCGGTAATGGAAGCCTTCCAGCCCAGCGCTTGGCACGATGGTGATACGCTCAGCATCGGGGTCGATATTGCCGATGAGTACTATTTGTACCGCCACCAGCTTGACGTCACGAGCCAGCAGGCATCGGTCGACTTAGAAGACCCCATCATTCCACAGGGCTCATTCACCACCGATCAATTTATGGGGGATGTGTACGTTTTTCGCGATCAGCTCGTTTTTGATGTTCCGCTGAGCGCCCCTTATAGCGGGCCAATCAGTATCGAGCTGACCTTTCAGGGATGCGCCGATGCGGGGTTATGCTACCCACCTGAGCGTATCACCCTTGAAGCCGCAGAAACGTCACCGCCCAGCACGTTTGCCAACTGGCAGTATGAGAACGAACAAAGCTCTCCAAATCAAACAAGCACGGGTGAACCTGCCCCAAGCAGCGCAGCGACTCAATCGGGCGAGAACGCTGGCTTCTCCGCCCCGCAAAGTGAAGATAGCAAATTCGGCGCGCTGATTAGTGATACCAGCCTACCGCTCGCCTTAGGGCTCTTTTTCCTCGCGGGTATTGGGCTCACCTTTACGCCCTGTGTGCTGCCGATGATTCCCATTCTGTCGTCCATCGTGGTTGGCCAGAACCCCACCAAGCCCCGCGCTTTTGTCCTGTCAGCCAGCTATGTACTCGGCATGGCCATTACCTATGCCTTGGTGGGCGTGCTAATGGGGCTATTTGGTGCGGGGCTCAACCTCCAGGCACATTTACAGTCCGCCCCCGTTTTAATTACTTTTGCCATTCTGTTTACCCTGTTCGCTTTGGCAATGTTTGGCGCCTTTGACCTTCGCATGTCACCGCGAATCGCCAGCAAAGTAGACTCTTGGCAAGCCCGCGCCCAGCGCAGCGGCCCACTGGGCTTGGCGGTGGCGGGTGCGCTGTCAGTGCTAGTGGTGTCTCCCTGCGTAACGGCTCCGCTAGCGGGCGCCTTGGTATTTATCTCTTCCACTGGGGACGCCATTATGGGTGGCGCAGTGCTGTTTGCGCTTGGACTTGGCATGGGGCTCCCTTTATTGCTCGTGGGCACCTTCGGCGCAACGCTGCTACCCCGCTCTGGCGGCTGGATGAATGGCGTTAAAATTGCTTTCGGGCTGCTGTTATTAGGTATAGCGATTTGGATGATTGAGCGTTTAATTGCGCCATCAATCTCTCTTCTGCTGTGGGCGGCCCTAGCAATCGGCAGTGCCCTTACCCTTGGCGCACTGAATACATCGCCCTCTCACGGCTGGGCAAAAGCCCGGCAAACGGCGGGGTTAATGCTGTTGGCCTGGGGGGTAGCACTCGTGTTGGGCGCCGCCCAAGGAGGCAGCAATCCATTACGACCGCTATCGGTGACCACTTCTAGTACAGGGGAAGCCGCTACCACTCCAATCTTTGAAGAAGTCGACAGTCTCAGCGCACTACAGTCTGAGCTGGAGCAAGCCTCTCAAGCGGGGCAGCCCGTGTTTGCCCACTTCACGGCAGAGTGGTGTATCTCCTGCAAACTGATGGAGCGAGAGGTCTATCCTGATCCTCAAGTCGCCGCTGCATTGAACGATTTTCAACTAATCGCGGTCGATGTGACAGAGACCAATGCACAAAGTCGCGAACTGCTCAATCATTTCAACCTTTTTGGCCCGCCCAGCCTGCTACTCTTTAGCCAGGGCAAGGAAGTGCGCGAAGCTCGCATTCAGGGCGAAGTGACTGCTCAAGACCTCATTCAGCATCTCGACTCGTTCAAGCGCTGGCAGCAGGGATAAAAGATGAACTCATGGTCGGTTGCGACAGTGCAACCGGCTTTGAACACATTTTTAAGCTGCCGTGTCGCGATCGTCGTCAAACAGTTGTTTAAGTCGCAAATATCACACACATTACCGCGGCTACTGGACAGTGGGTGACTTTTTCGGCAAACTCCACAGCCATATTTGCTAAAAAACCCATCTTTTAGCACTGAGTCTGGGTTAACGTTCGCCATCGTGCTGCGTTCTCTTCATTTTTAAATTTGGTTTACTGCACTTAAAAGCGCCGCGCCTAGCAGGCATATCTCTCCTGTGACGACGTGTTACTTTGATCAACTTTTGGGGCTATACGAATGGATATTCGCAAAGTTAAAAAACTGATTGAGCTGCTGGAAGAGTCCAACATCAGTGAAATCGAAATTCAGGAAGGTGAAGAATCGGTTCGTATCAGCCGTCACCCCAACGGCACTGCGTGGCAGCCGCAACCGATGCCTCAGTACGCGCAGCCCGCGCCTGCTGCTCCTCAAGCGCCGGTGGCCACTACCCCCGCCGATGCCGAACCTCAAGGCGCTAACTATCGCGGTGAAGCAGTTAACTCGCCGATGGTAGGCACCTTCTATCGCAGCCCGGCACCAGGTGCGAAAGCATTCGTTGAAGTAGGCGACACAGTGAAGCAAGGCGACACTGTGTGTATCGTTGAAGCGATGAAAATGATGAACCAGATTGAAGCCGACCGCGACGGCGTGGTTGAGGCCATCCTAGTGGAAGATGGCGAGCCGGTGGAATTTGATCAACCGATGATCGTCCTCGCTTAATCTTTCATATCAACACGGGTGGATTCTCCCATGCTGGACAAGGTACTTATCGCGAACCGCGGCGAGATAGCCCTTCGTATCTTACGCGCATGTAAAGAGCTAGGGATTAAAACTGTTGCGGTTCACTCCAAAGCAGACCGCGAACTGATGCACGTTCGTCTTGCCGATGAAGCCGTCTGTATTGGCCCTGCCTCTTCGGCGCAATCGTACTTAAACATCCCTGCGCTGATCAGCGCGGCTGAAGTGACTGACTCAAGCGCCATTCATCCCGGCTATGGCTTCCTATCTGAGAACGCCAACTTTGCCGAGCAAGTGGAGCGTTCGGGCTTCACTTTTATTGGCCCACGCGCTGAAACCATTCGCCTGATGGGCGATAAAGTCAGCGCGATTGAAGCCATGAAGGTCGCTGGCGTACCGACAGTACCCGGTTCCGACGGCCCGCTAGGTGATGATGACGCCACCAACCTGGCCACTGCACGTCGCATTGGCTACCCAGTCATCATTAAGGCGGCTGCCGGTGGTGGTGGACGCGGCATGCGTGTTGTGCATACCGAAGGCCACCTACTCTCCGCCATTACCGTTACCCGCACCGAAGCCCATGCCGCTTTTGGCGATGGCACGGTTTATATGGAGAAGTTTCTCGAGAAGCCTCGCCATGTAGAAGTTCAGGTGCTGGCTGATGGCCAGGGCAATGCTATTCACCTGTATGACCGCGACTGCTCGCTACAGCGCCGCCACCAGAAAGTACTCGAAGAAGCACCGGCCCCCGGCATTGATCCGGAAGCCCGCGCGAAAGTGCTCGAAGCCTGCCGCCAGGCGTGCATCGAGATTAACTACCGCGGTGCGGGTACGTTCGAGTTCCTATACGAAGACGGTGAGTTCTTCTTCATCGAAATGAACACCCGCGTACAGGTAGAGCACCCGGTGACAGAAATGGTCACGGGCGTGGATATCGTTAAAGAGCAGCTGCGTATTGCTTCAGGCATGCCGCTCTCAATTCGCCAGGAAGACGTAAAGCTGAACGGTCACTCCTTTGAGTGCCGTATCAATGCCGAAGATTCGCGTACCTTTATGCCCTCTCCTGGCAAAGTCACACTGTTCCACGCACCCGGTGGCTTAGGCGTTCGAATGGACTCCCACCTTTACACCGGCTATACCGTTCCGCCGCACTACGACTCCCTGATTGGTAAATTGATTACCTGGGGCGCTGACCGCGAGATTGCCTTAACGCGCATGCGCAACGCGCTCGATGAGCTGCTGGTCGAAGGCATCAAGACCAATATCGACCTTCAGAAAGATCTGGTGCGGGATAGCTACTTCCGCCAGGGTGGTGTCAATATTCACTACCTGGAAAAGAAACTAAGCAGCTAAGCCATAGGTTGCTACTACGCCTGCCGCTTGGCGGGTGTTTCTGCGGGGTGGCCATCGCCACCCCGCTGCTGTTTTGTCCTAGTTATATCGCAATTTCGCTTGTTCCTTTATCCTCTAAACGCCGTGGAGACCCCCGATGCCCTGGCTGCAATTAAAAGCACACGTCGCCCCCGAACAAGCCGACCTTCTCGAAGAGCTGCTGCTCGAGGAGGGCGCGACGGCCATTGGCCTACAGGACGCCCACGACGATCCCGTCTTTGAGCCCGAGCGCGGCACGACCCCACTATGGCAAGACACCATTTTAACGGGTCTCTACGATGACCTTGATGGCATCGATGAGATGCTCAGCCGCATCGAAGCCACCTGGGCCGAACAAGTGCCCGGTGAGCCGTGCCCGACCATTGAATACGAGCTGCTGGCGGACCGTGACTGGGAGCGGGAGTGGATGGATGATTTCACCCCTCTGCGCATGGGTGAACGGCTATGGATTGTTCCTAGTTGGCATGAGCCGCCCGAAGCAGGCGCAGTGAACTTGATTCTTGACCCAGGCTTGGCGTTTGGAACTGGCACGCACCCCACAACGGCGCTCTGCCTTGAGTGGCTCGACGGATTAGCTGTGCGCAATGAACTGCAGGGCAAAGCCATACTGGATGTAGGCTGTGGGTCAGGCATCCTCGCCATTGCGGCGCTGAAGTTAGGCGCGACCCATGCAGACGGCACGGATATTGACCCACAAGCGCTACAAGCCAGCCGCGAAAACGCGGAGCGTAATGCTATTGGCGCGGCGCAGCTTGCGCTCTACTACCCTGAGCAACTCAAAGGCGGCTCCTACCCCATCGTCACGGCCAATATTCTGGCAGGACCACTGGTCGAGCTTTCTAGCATGATTGCTGGCCACGTAGCGCCCGGTGGTCACATTGCACTATCCGGCATACTGGCCAATCAAGCCTCAGACGTGCTGGAGGCCTACGAAGCCCAAGGGCTTTATATGGATGAACCCACCGTGCGCGAAGGCTGGGTGCGTTTGACGGGTCACCGCCCCGCATAAAATCGGAATTGGCCTTCAATCCCTTGCCGAGTAGGCGTATCATACGCCCCCTTGAAACGTCCTACTCGTCGATTTCATGCCTACCAAAGTGCACCGCAATGACCTTGATGATTACTTCGCCACCTGCGATTGGGCCTTACCAACTGCCTAACCCGGTAATGCTGGCCCCCATGGCGGGCGTCACCGACCGCCCGTTTCGTCAGCTCTGCCGTCGGCTAGGGGCGGGCTGGGTAGTGGGTGAAATGGTGACCGCTGACCCTTCGCTATGGCATACCCGTAAATCTCAGCTACGCATGGATCATCAAGGCGAGCCCGCCCCCCGGGTAGTGCAAATTGCCGGTGGCGATGCCGAGATGCTGGCCCAGGCCGCCCGACTTAATGCTGAGCTTGGCGCGCAAATCATCGACATCAACATGGGCTGCCCAGCGAAAAAGGTCTGCAACAAGGCGGCGGGCTCTGCCCTAATGCGCGATGAAGCGCTAGTTGCTGAGATTTTAGATGCCGTAGTGAGCTCAGTGGATATTCCCGTCACGCTCAAGATACGCACCGGCTGGTGCGCTGCGTCGAACAATGCACTGCGCATTGCCAAACTGGCAGAGTCTGCAGGCATTCAGGCTTTGGCTGTCCATGGCCGTCACCGGGAACAGCGCTATACTGGTGAGGCTGAATACGACACGATTGCTGAGATTAAGTCACACCTTGCTATCCCGGTGATTGCCAACGGCGATATCACGTCGCCCGAAAAGGCTGCCTATGTGTTGCGCTATACCGGCGCAGATGCCGTAATGATAGGCCGAGGCGCTCAGGGAAATCCGTGGATTTTTCAACAGATCACCCACTACTTAACTCATGGTGAACGGTTAGCACCACCCAGTTTGACAGAGCGCTGCCAGATACTACTTGAGCATCTGCAGGCACTGCATGCGTTCTATGGCGACACCATGGGCGTACGCATCGCACGCAAACATGTCGGCTGGTATCTCAATGACGACCAGCGCTTTTCAGACGCTGAACAGCGAGCACTCAAGCAGCAGTTTAATGCCCTTGCCTCGACTGAAGCGCAGTTTGACTGGATTAATAACGCCATGACCCACGACGCCGCTCAGCGTCTGCTAGCCAAAGGAAGCCATGCGGCATGACTGAACGCAACCTGCTCTCCAGCGAACGCTCCTCCCATCTCTCTGGCACGCTAGCAGACCCTTCCGACAGTGCCCAGCCACAGCCGCTAAGAGAAGCGGTTGAGATGGCAATGCGCCGCTACTTCGAACATCTCGATGGCAGCCAAACTACCGATTTGTATGCCATGGTGATGGCAGAGGTGGAAGCTCCTCTGTTGGCATGCGTGATGGAGCACACCGATGGCAACCAAACGCGCGCGGCGGATGTGCTTGGTTTAAACCGTGGCACGCTGCGCAAAAAGCTTAAGCTGTATGGATTAATTGAAAGTGACGCCCCTTAAAGGGGCGTTGTTGTTTTAAACTCCGACCTGCACACGACGAGCACCCTTATGGCCGATAGTACCGCTACCCCCGTTCGCCGCGCCCTGCTGAGCGTATCCGATAAAACTGGCATCGTAGAGTTTGCCCGCGGCCTCGCCGAACATGGCGTCGAGCTGCTATCCACTGGCGGCACCTTCCGCTTACTGCAAGAGAACAGTATTGCGGTTAAGGAAGTATCTGAGCACACCGGTTTTCCAGAGATTATGGATGGACGCGTTAAAACACTGCATCCAAAAATTCACGGCGGCATTTTGGCACGCCGCGGCCAGGACGACGCTGTCATGGCGGAGAATGACATCTCACCAATCGACATGGTGGTGGTGAATCTTTACCCCTTTGCCGCCACGGTCGCCAAGCCAGACTGCACGCTAGAAGACGCCATCGAGAATATCGATATCGGTGGCCCCACCATGGTACGTGCCTGCGCCAAAAACCACGCGTATACTACGATTGTGGTTAACGCCAGCGACTACGACCGGGTACTGGGCGAACTTAATGACCACTCTGGCCAAGTGAGCGCCGCCACCCGTTTTGATCTAGCCGTTAAAGCGTTTGAGCATACCGCTGGTTACGACGGCGCCATCGCCGACTATCTTGGCCGTCAGGTAGCCAGCGAAGACGCCACCTTTGCCCGCACCTTCAACCTGCAGCTGCATAAAAAGCAGGACATGCGTTACGGTGAAAACCCGCATCAGAAAGCGGCTTTCTATGTGGACCCCGCCGCCAGCGAGCCAAGCGTTGCTACGGCCAAAACGCTTCAAGGCAAACCGCTCTCTTTCAATAACGTGGCTGACACTGACGCGGCGTTTGAGTGCGTAAAAGCCTTTGAGAATACCGCCTGTGTCATCGTCAAGCACGCCAACCCTTGCGGCGTTGCCGTGGGCGCAACGGCTCTGGAAGCTTACGAGAAAGCTTTCGCGACCGACCCGACCAGCGCCTTTGGCGGCATTATCGCCTTCAATGTACCGCTGGATGCCAAGACTGCACGCGCGATTATTGACCGCCAGTTTGTCGAAGTCATTATCGCTCCAGGGGTCAGCGACGACGCAGCCGCCATTGTGGCCGAGAAGCAGAACGTGCGCCTACTGGACGTAAGCGCTCATTGGCCCGGTACGGCGCAGCCTGCATTTGACTTCAAACGCGTGAATGGCGGCCTGCTGGTGCAGGATCGTGATCAAGGCATGGTCACTGAAGATGAGCTTACCGTGGTAAGCGAACGCGCTCCGTCTGAAGAAGAAATCCGCGACCTTGCCTTTGCATGGCGAGTAGCAAAGTTCGTGAAATCCAATGCGATTGTTTACGCCAAAGCAGGCCAAACGATTGGCGTAGGCGCAGGCCAAATGAGCCGGGTTTACTCGGCTAAAATTGCCGGCATTAAAGCGGCAGATGAAGGGCTTTCCGTTCCTGGTTCAGTGATGGCTTCTGACGCCTTCTTCCCCTTCCGAGACGGCATCGATGCCGCCGCAGCAGCGGGCATTACGGCGGTTATCCAGCCTGGCGGCTCCATGCGCGACCAGGAAGTGATTGATGCCGCTAACGAAGCAGGCATTGCCATGGTATTTACCGGCATGCGCCACTTCCGCCACTAATCAGAGGATAGCCTCCTGCATTAACAAAAGCCCTCACTTGCTCCAAGTGAGGGCTTTTTCGGTCTAGGACGTATTACTTGCCAAGATCAATGCACAGGTATTTCGTTTCCAGATACTCTTCTAAGCCTTGATGGCCACCTTCACGGCCAAGACCCGACGCTTTCACCCCGCCAAAGGGTGCCGCCGCATTGGAAATAAGCCCGGTGTTAATGCCCACCATGCCATACTCCAACGCCTCCGCTACGCGCCACACGCGAGCCAAATCGCGAGAGTAGAAGTAAGAAGCCAAGCCATACTGGGTGTCGTTGGCCATCACAATGGCGGTCTCTTCGTCATCAAAGGGGAAAACGGCTGCCAGCGGGCCAAACGTCTCTTCGTGGGCCACTTTCATTGCATCGGTAGCAAAGCTGATCAGCGTTGGTGTGAAATAGTTGCCACCCAAGGGGTGCGGGTGTCCACCCAGAAGCAGCTCCGCACCGTTATCAATGGCATCTTGAACGTGCTCACTGACTTTCTTAACAGCATTCTCGTCAATGAGCGGGCCAATATTAATATTTGGCTCTGTTCCATTCCCCACCTTTAGCTCACTGTTCATTGCAACGGCAAGTTTTTCACAAAACGCGTTAATGACGCTGGATTGCACCAGAAAGCGGTTAGTACATACACAGGTTTGCCCGGCGTTACGGAATTTAGCCGCCATGGCACCTTCAACAGCCGCGTCTAAGTCCGCATCTTCAAAAACGATAAACGGCGCATTGCCCCCCAGTTCCAAAGAAATTTTCTGGATATGCTCAGCGGCCTGAGCCATCAGAGTGCGCCCCACCTCAGTCGAGCCCGTGAAGGTGATCTTACGGACTTTGGGAGATTCTGTAAGCGCTTTCGCGATGTCAGACGCACTGCCTGGCACCACATTGAAAACCCCACGGGGAATGCCAGCACGTTCGGCGAGTAACGCCAGCGCAGTGGCGGAAAAAGGCGTTTGACTGGCGGGCTTCACCACAATGGTACAGCCAGCAGCCAGTGCCGCCCCTGCTTTACGAGTAATCATCGCAGCGGGAAAATTCCACGGCGTAATCGCGCCAACAACGCCTACCGGCTGTTTCGTCACCACAATACGCTGATTAGCATTGGCGGCAGGAATGGTTTCACCATAAACACGGCGAGCTTCTTCAGCAAACCAGCGTAAGAAGCTCGCGGCGTAGGCAATTTCACCTTCTGCTTCTCTTACTGGCTTGCCCTGCTCATAGGTCATCAGCAGAGCAAGGTCATGCTTGTGTTCAAGCATTAGGTCATGCCACTTGAGCAATAAGTCTGCCCGTTCCTGAGCGGTTAACGCCCGCCATGACGGCAGCGCCGCATCGGCAGCACCAATGGCACGTTCGGTTTCCGCCTTACCTAGGCGTGGCATCTCACCAACCGACTCACCAGTGGCTGGGTTCAAAACGTTGATTTGCTCACCGCTGTCGGCGGCTACCCAACTGCCGTCAATATAGGCAAACGGGCAATACAGCTGTGTTTCTTTCAGCGCTTCCATGACAGACTCCTGACCAAATGACGGCCTTGCAGGCTCATTTACTTGTTCATGCTAAGACGAAACGAGGCATTTAACCAAGCCTTTGACATGAAACCTGCTGAGTTTCACTCAGGTCAGTTGATCAGCGTTAAAAATTCTTGGCGCGTTGCCTGGCTACTGCGAAAACCTCCCAACATAACCGATGAGGTCATACTGGAATTTTGCTTTTCCACACCGCGCATCATCATGCAGAGGTGGCGGGCCTCAATCACAACAGCCACCCCTCTTGCCTGAGTAACCTGCTGAACCGCCTCGGCGATTTCACGCGTTAAATTCTCTTGGATTTGCATTCGACGTGCATACATATCGACGATACGAGCAAATTTGGAAAGGCCCAGCACCCTGCCACTCGGCAGATAGGCGATATGGCATTTGCCGATAAAAGGCAGTAAATGGTGCTCACACATGGAGTAGAGCTCGATATCTTTGACCAGCACCATCTCATCGGTCTGTGACTCAAAAACGGCCCCATTCACTATTTCTTCTAATGATTGATGATAACCAGCATTTAAAAACTGCATGGCTTTAGCTGCGCGCTTTGGTGTATCTCGCAGCCCTTCACGGTCAGGGTTTTCACCGAGCGCGGAAATAATTTGACGGTAGTGTTGGGCGAGATCGTCGGTCATTGTAGGCCTCATCAAAACTGTGCTTATTCGCTATCACTTAATCGCCTTGCAGCAATGTTATCGCGCCAGCGAGCTTCCATTATCGGCAAGCTACTGAGTAGCTTACGGTTTCTTCCGTTTAGCTGCCTTACCCTGCGAGTGCTAGCTGAACCCTTTATCCTGTACAAAAAATATATATCAATCAATTTATGTACAATACTAACAGTAGATTAATCTATTTTAACGCACCTATGCAGGCTGTGGCAGAGTGACACGCACCCCCCTTCGGCACTAATTGAGCTGTGCTATGATAAGAGCACAATTTTCCTGCTAATAGTGCAGGGGCCACTGTTGAGAGTATGCCATGTCATTTAAATCATCGCCCTTTTGGCTAACTGCCCTGCTGGGTACTTTCTTTGTATCACCTTTGCACGCAGAAGAGTCGGCGCTGGAACTTCCCAGCGGCGCGAAAGTAGGCGTTGAAGTCGTTGAAGCTTTGAAGTTTGATAGCAGCGAAAAACGTTACAGCGATATTCTGCTGCATCCAAAACAAGCAAGCGGCACCACCCATTCACTGCCTGAATACTGCTTGTTAGTAGCCAATGCGCAATTAAACGGTGATCGCGTCCGTATTACTACCCAAGATGCAACCTGCATTGAAACCCACGATTCAGAAAGCGCCATCTACTCAGGCACTTTTTCAGCCAGCGCCTATGCAGAAGATGGCCAGTATGGTCTTGCCTGCGACGACGGCTCCTGTTCATTAACTCCTGGACAACCCTTCGTCTTGGCATTAGATCAAAGCGTCCGTATTGATGCTCAAGACAATCCCTCGGCTGACATTAATGCCATCCGTCGCCAAGCTAATGGGGAAGGTGTCGGCAACCCTATTCCTGGTGAGCGTCCAGACCCTGACCAAAGCGTAGAAAACCCAGCCCCGACAGAGCAGCCTGAGTAGTCAACCTGCAAGACCCAGGCGGCCCTTCGCGAGCATCTCACTAAGGGTCGCCTTTAAAGGTACAAGATAAAACTAATCCAGCCGATGCATTAGGCCAACCATAATGGCTTATCCAGGTGCAGTAGTTGCTGCTCAAGCTGGCGAATATGCTGATCCCAATAGCCACTTTCTGCCAGCCAGGGAAATGCCCGAGGAAAGGCAGGATCATCCCACCGAGTTACCAGCCACGCCGCGTGACGTATTAAGCGGTAAGCACGCAATGGCTCAATAAGCGACATTTGCTGATGGGGAAACGGACTTGTCTCTTCATAGCCTTCTATCATCTCACTGAGTTGCGCCCGCCATAGCTGCGGATTTTCCATGGGCAGCAGCATCCATATATCTTGGATGGCGGGCGCCATCAGGCAATCATCAAAATCGACAAGCGTAAATGTCTCATCGCGACCAAGTATATTGCCTAAATGGCAGTCTCCATGGGTACGTATCATGCTTGCAGAAGGGATATGTACTGTCTCAAGTTGGCGGCGAATCTTATCGACTGCGTTTTGATAGGCGCGGGTTTGATGATTATTAAGCCAAGGGCTTGTCACTACGCGCTGCTCGGCCTCGGTCACCCCTTCATTGAGCAATAGCGTTCCGCGATGCTGAAACGGCTTTTTAGCAGCCACTTCATGAAGTTGACCCAGCACCTCACCTAAGGCAAATAGATGGGCAGGGTTATCTAACTCGGGCGCTTGGCCTATGCACTGTGGGAATAAGGCAAAGCGAAACTGCTGATACTCATGCAACGATACATCTTGGCCATTGCGCCACGGCGCCACCACCGAAACGCCCGCCTGCGTTAACTCGGTTAAAAAATCATGCTCTTCCTGAATAGCCTCATTTGACCAGCGGTTTGGCCGATAGAATTTCACGATCCAGCGGCCACCGTCGTCATCACGAAACATCAGCACACGATTCTCATAGCTATTGAGAGCAAACGGTTCGCCAGCAGGCCAAATACCTATCGACTCAACGGCTGACATAACCAGATCAGGCGAAAGCGCGCTAAACGGATGCGACATAGATGACTCCTTGGATGGGCTGCCTAGTTTATCAACTCTTCTGCAGCGGTGTACGGGCAGCGGCCCAAATATCAACGCGCTTGGCACCCTGTTCCAGCAGTACGGTCGCTAACGCATGGCCAGTGGCACCGGTTGTTACTACATCATCGATAATAGTCACATGCGCGGGCATCTCAGTGTCCACCATAAATGCACCTGCTAAGTTTTGCTGTCGCTCCCGGCGGTTTAAAAAGCGCTGAGAAGGCAAACGCTTAATACAATGCGCCTGCATCACCGGTAGATCCAACCGGTCGCCTAGCCGTTCAGCCAGCCACTGTGCCTGATTGAATCCGCGCTCTTTGGCACGCCCAGGATACATAGGTACAGGGAGCAATGCGCTGGCCATCTGGCTGGGGCACCGGGATAACATCAACTCAACTAGCAGCATTCCCGCACGCGGGGAGCCATGAAACTTAAAGTCGTGCACCAAGGAAGTTATCGTATCTTGGTAGCAAAGCGGCACTGTCGTGGTGGTAAAGCTAGGCGGCTCCGTCAGACAGTGACTACACCGTTTACCAGCCACCCCTGCCAGCGGCTCGGCACACTGCTCGCAGCTATGAAGATTCCAGGGGAGCAATGCAAAGCATTCATCGCACCACCCTGCACTTGATGAGCGCCCAGCAAGGCAAAATGCACAGTAGCCGGGCAGCCCCTGCTTGAGCCACTGGTTAATGGTCGCGATCCATTTCTTCACCGCTTCACGTCCCCCTTTACCCTCATGTTAAAAAATAGCGCTGCAAGATTTGACATTAGCGCAAATGTTGATAATATGCGCCTCGTCTTCTGCGGATGTGGTGGAATTGGTAGACACGCTAGATTTAGGTTCTAGTGCCGCAAGGTGTGGGAGTTCGAGTCTCCCCATCCGCACCAATTTAAAGCGTATCATTTCAAATAATTCGGTAGCTTCATGCTAACCGAATTTTTTTGTTTCCAAACTCCCTCAAACTGCTCTAACTAGCTGACGAGCGCCTATTTTTACGCTACGTTAGCGACGACGCGCTGTGCTGCCATTAAAAGTCGATACAGAGCGCATGAATAGCCGAAGAGATCGCAAACGCGTTTTGAAATGGACCAAAGATATCGAAATGCATAAAGCACAATAATGCAGTGCGCATAATTAAAATTTTTGGGACAGACCTATGAAACCCGTCATTGCGTTTATTTGCCTTGGCACACTTACCGTCCTCTCGTTTCAAAGTCATGCTGCTGAGGAAGATAGCGATTTACCTGACTGGGCAGAGGAGCGCGTTGAGCCATTTCGAGCCAACGTTGGCAACTGGGTCGACAATACCTCTCGCAACATTGATGCATTTTTTGGGGGCGGCGAGTCCGCAACCGTCAATAATGAATCCTATCTGCGCCTTGGCCAGGAAATTGATTGGATGGAAGGTGATGGCACTAGCGGCGATATTAGTGTCCGCTACCGGATCGACTTGCCTACGACAGAAGAGCGTCTACGCCTAGTCATTGAAAGCGACCCCGAAGAATCACAAGGCACGTTGACAGATCAAGGCTCCGGCCGCCTCTATAACGACCAGCGTGACCGCAGCACCTCCACCTTTGGCCTGGACTGGCTAGAGAGCCGTGATAAGCGCGAAAACTGGAGCAACCGAATTGGCGCGGGTATTCGCCTTCGCATGCCTCTGGACCCTTACGTACGCTTTACCAGTGAGCGGCTTTGGGATATTGGCGACGGCCCCTGGCAGTTAGAGTCTTTCAACCGAGTATCCTGGTTTAATAATGATGGTTACTCAGCGCGTACTACTTGGGACATGGGCCGACCGCTATCGGAAAATCGCCATCTACGCTTCATTACCACGGTTCAATGGCGCGAAGAAGAAGACACCTTAGAATATAGCGAAGTGGCTGAGCTGAATCAGCGACTAAATGACCGCAGCGCCATGCGCTACTCTGCCATTGCGATTGGTGAAAGCGCTTCTAACCCGCGCATGACCAATTACTACCTACAGACGCGCTACCGTCGCGATCTTCATAAAGGGATTCTGTTTGGCGATGTGATTCCTGAACTGCATTTCCAGCGTGAAGATAGCTACGACCCGCGCTGGGCAATGACCGTACGCCTAGAAATGTACTTTCAGCGGGCAATTCAGCGGGACTACTTTGAGTTTTAGCGCTGCTTAACACAACCCCCTAGCCGATGAGCATCAGCGCACTATATGGCCAATGCTCATCGCTTTTTGGTTAAAGCCGCAAACCACCGTCGCATTCAATAATACGTGCAGTGAAGTAGTCGTTATCAAACACAAACGCCACGCTTTGAGCAATATGGTCAGGCTCACCTAAATGCTTTAATGGAACGCTGGCGGCAATTCTTTCCAGCATGTCTGGGCGCATTGAGGCAGTCATCTCAGTCTCGATAAACCCTGGCGCCACTGTACCGGTGCGAATTCCATAGCGCGCCAGCTCTTTCCCCCATGTCACCGTTAGCGCATGTACCCCCGCCTTTGCCGCTGCGTAGTTACTTTGCCCCATATTACCCGCACGGGAAATACTAGAAATATTGACGATAACGCCTTCGTGCCCAGCCTCGACCATGTGCGTCGCCGCTTCACGCCCACATAGGAATACACCTGTTAGGTTAACGTCCAGCACACGCTGCCATGAAGCGAGCGACATGCGCTTTTCTACAACGCCACCTTTCGCTTTAATCAACATCCCATCGTCAGTAATGCCTGCATTATTCACACAGCCACTGACAGGCCCCAAGCGCTGGGCGATATCAGCGAAGACATGCTGAACCGATTGCTCGTCTGCCACATTAGCAACAAATGCATGGGCAGATACGCCCTCAGAACCAAGCGCAGAGACCGCGCCATCTAAAGCCTCTGCACTCATATCAACGAGGGCAATCTGAGCACCCCGCTTGCCTAACCGCTTGGCAATGGCAAACCCTAATCCACGGGCACCACCGGTAATCGCCACCACTTTTTTATCTAATTGCATCTCTTTCTCCTTAAGCAAGCGTGCTGACAGCTAGCGAGTACCAACAACACGCACTCTCTCACCCACATTTGTGCACCGCAGCATATAAGAGCCAGTTTAAAATATCGAGCAGCCTTTGGCTTGCCAAACCACACTTGCTGCTTGTTTTTTATATTTCTGTCACCATATTCAACGATTACGCCTGTTTTGGAGTCGTCCATGCCTATTCTTCTCTTTATTTCGCTGTTCACTCTACTGGACTTTGTGCTGCTTTTTACCATCGGCGGCCAAATAGGCCTGCTAACCACGCTTTTATTAGTGCTAGGCACAGGCTTTATCGGGCTTTACCTCATTCGCAAGGAAGGCGTTTCTACTTTTGCCCGCGCACGCCAGCGCATGCAGATGGGTGAAATACCTTCCCAAGAGCTGCTTACTGGAGCTGCGCTAATCTTTGGTGGGGCGCTTTTGCTCGCCCCGGGGTTTCTATCGGATGCACTGGGCATTGCCTGCCTCATACCCAATGCGCGCCAGTTGCTGATGAAAGCGCTGACCTGGGCGGGGCTCAAAACCGCAACAGCCAAGCAACACACTTACCAGAGCGGCTCTTCAGGCTGGGAGCAGAACACTCAGCGCGACTATTCCAACACGCAAAACGGCCCAATTGAGGGAGAGTTTATTAGCGGCGACGATACACCCCGCCGGCGCTAAGTGCTTATCGCCTTTGCAAACCGCTATTGTGTAATTTTTTTCTTATCCACCCCTTGAAAGGTGTTGGCTAGCCCCCATTTTTGAGTCAGCACACAGGTTCGGTGAAAGCTACGCTTTCGCCATAAACATGAAGGCAACGTGCCTTCACTTTCCGAGGGCTTAGCCCACGGAAATCACTTTAAGCTAACTGCCCTTTTTGGGCTTTGACGAACCTCAGGAGAACGTGAGCATGAATATCCGTCCTTTGCACGATCGCGTTGTGATCCGTCGCGTGGAAGAAGAGCAGAAAACCGCTGGCGGCATCGTGCTACCGGGTAATGCACAGGAAAAACCCACGCGTGGCGAAATCCTGGCTGTTGGCAATGGCCGCATTCTCGACAACGGCGACGTGCGCCCGCTGGATGTAAAAGTTGGCGATACGGTGATTTTCAAAGACGGCTACGGCGTTGAAAAGCAAAAAATCAACGGCGAAGAAGTTCTGATCATGAGCGAAGCCGATATCCTGGCCGTCGTTGAAGGCTAATCCGCATCGGCTACTTACTTTCACTTTTCTATTTCAATATTTAGGAAGTAACGAACATGGCAGCTAAGCAAGTTAAGTTTTCTGATGATGCTCGTAAACGCATGGCGCGCGGCGTCGACATTCTGGCAAACGCCGTAAAAGTTACGCTGGGCCCGAAAGGCCGCAACGTAGTGCTGGACAAGTCGTTTGGCGCACCGACTGTGACCAAAGATGGTGTATCGGTTGCCAAAGAGATCGAACTGAAAGACAAGTTCGAAAACATGGGCGCCCAGATGGTAAAAGAAGTTGCTTCAAAAACTTCTGACGCTGCGGGTGACGGCACCACCACCGCCACCGTTCTGGCTCAAGCGATTGTCGCGGAAGGCCTGAAAGGCGTTACTGCCGGTATGAACCCGATGGATCTTAAGCGCGGCATCGACCAAGCGGTCGCTGCGGCGGTGAAAGAGATCCAGGCAATGTCTGTACCCTGCACCGACACCAAATCCATTGCCCAGGTAGGCACCATCTCTGCCAACGGCGACAAGCGCATTGGCGAGATCATTGCCGAAGCGATGGAGAAAGTAGGTAAAGAAGGCGTCATCACCGTTGACGAAGGTCGCGGCTTCGAAGACGAGCTGGAAGTCGTCGAAGGCATGCAGTTCGACCGTGGCTACCTCTCGCCCTACTTCGTCACCAACCAAGACACCATGACGGTTGAGCTGGAAGACCCATACATCCTGCTCGTCGACAAGAAAATCTCCAACATCCGCGAGCTGCTGCCGGTGCTGGAAGCTGTTGCCAAGCAAGGCAAGCCGCTGGCCATCATCGCCGAAGATATCGAAGGCGAAGCGCTGGCAACGCTGGTCGTGAACAACATGCGCGGCATCGTGAAAGTCGCGGCTGCCAAAGCACCTGGCTTCGGCGACCGTCGCAAAGCCATGCTGCAGGATATCGCTATCCTGACGAACGGCACCGTGATCTCCGAAGAAGTAGGTCTGACCCTTGAGCAGGCAAACCTGGATCACCTGGGTACTGCCAAGCGCATGACCATGTCCAAAGAGAACACCACCATCATCGATGGCGCAGGTGCCGAGGACGACATCGAAGCGCGTGTTAACCAAATCCGCGCGCAAATCGAAGAAACGTCCTCTGACTACGACAAAGAGAAGCTGCAAGAGCGCGTTGCCAAACTGGCAGGCGGCGTTGCCGTTATCCGCGTCGGTGCGGCGACCGAAGTCGAAATGAAAGAGAAGAAAGCACGCGTCGAAGATGCGCTGCACTCGACTCGCGCTGCCGTAGAAGAAGGCGTCGTACCTGGCGGTGGTACTGCCCTGGTTCGCGTGATGGCCAAAGTACAGGGCCTGACCGGTGACAACGAAGATCAGAACCACGGTATCAACATGGCGCTGCGTGCCATGCAGGCACCGCTGCGTCAGATCGTCACCAACGCGGGCGAAGAAGCCGCTGTGGTCATCAATCGCGTCAAAGATGGTGAAGGCAACTTCGGTTACAACGCGCAAACCAGCGAGTACGGCGACCTGTTCGAAATGGGTGTTCTCGACCCGGCAAAAGTAACCCGCACTGCGTTGCAGTCTGCTGGTTCCGTTGCTGGCCTGATGATCACCACCGAGTGCATGATCGCCGACGACCCGGAAGAGAAAGAAGCTGCCCCGGACATGAGTGGCATGGGCGGAATGGGTGGCATGGGCGGAATGATGTGAGCCCCACCACCTCGCTCTGACGTAAAACGTCCTTCAGAACCCCGCTTCGGCGGGGTTCTTTGCGTGTTACCATCCCCTTTCTTCTTGGCAGCTTTCAGGTTCGACGTCCCGTGCTTTCCAATATTCGTATCGTGCTGGTACACACCTTTCATCCCGGCAATATTGGCGCCACCGCCCGCGCCATGAAAACCATGGGCCTGACCCAGCTGGTGCTGGTCAACCCACGTGCTTTTCCTGACGAAGAGGCCACTCGACTGGCGGCGGGCGCTACCGATGTGCTGGACAACGCACGCTGCGTCAGCACCCTGGAAGACGCCCTGCAGGACTGCGTTCAAGTGGTCGGGGCCAGTGCCCGATTACGCAGCATGCCGCTCCCCCACTTCGACGAACCGGACGACATGGCACACCAGGTCATCGTCAATGCCCATCAAGCCCCCGTGGCGCTGGTGTTTGGCCGCGAGCGTTCCGGCCTGACCAATGACGAGATCCGCTGCTGCACCCACCAGGTCAGCATACCGGCCAATCCGGATTACGGCATTTTGAATCTCTCGCAAGCCGTGCAGATTCTTGCCTATGAAGTGCATCGCGCCTGGCGACGGCGCGACGACAGTGATTTCGTCTATCAACGGCCCCTGGAAGCGGCGCCGCCCAGTCGCGAACAGTTTGGCTACTTCCAGGAGCACCTGGGTCGGCTCATGCACGAGAGCGGTTTTTTGACCCAGCCCCACGCACGCACCGAAGAGCAGTTGCAGGCACTGTTCTCACGTGCCCAGCCAAGCCGCAAGGAATTATCGCTACTCCGTGGACTACTGAGCGCCTTCGAGGCACACCTGCCCAAACAGTAAGCAGCGCACGCCAACCGCCAGACAGCGAGTAGGGTGAGGCGTCTCCGCCTCATCCCTCTCACAGAACCGTACATACGGACCACGTATACGGCTCATGCCATTAACTTACCCCGAATTCGGGGACAGTGATGCCGGTTCTGACCCTGGTCAGATCCAATAA
>NZ_JBSXNN010000042.1:0-15961 GCF_056857635.1 Vreelandella sp. L-15
AGGTAAGCGCTGTATTCTAAGCGTGTCATCAAACAGGAATGGAGAGTTAAAATGAAAATCAAAACGTCACTTGCCGCCGCAATCATTAGCGTAGTTGCCATACCAGCATTCGCAAGCCTTGGATACTCTGAATCTCAGGCCAAACAGCTGACGGAGGGAGTTACATCTAGTGAAATATTGACCAGAGGGTTTGCTCATGAGTATGTGCTCTCATTAAACGAAAGCTCCGAGGTCAAGATAGTTAGTGAGCACTTTCCTGGGTCATCAAACTTTGCGCTTCACATGAAAGCAAAACTGATGGACGCATCCGGCAATATCGTTTCGGAAGCTAATTCTGTCAATGGAGACTTCAAAATTGATGAGAGACTCGATGCAGGCGAGTACCGCTTGATTGTTTCAGGAGAGACGGGGGGGCTTGGGGATAGTGATACACACCGGTACAGTCTGCATGTAGACATTCAGTGATAAATTAAAGTTGGCCGGCTAATGCTGGCCAACAATTACTTTAAATGTTTCGTTTAATGATTTTAAAGTAATTAGTAAACGTAGTTTTTAATGTTTGATTATTTATTTTATTAAATTTTCTGTATTTTTTGAGCGTAATCCTTTTGTTTGGAGGGCCACTGTGATCAAGGCTGCATTGTTATTCAGCGGTGTCTTGGGTGTTGCCTGGATGCCAGCTATTGCTATTGCCGGAAGTGAAACGGACAGTTTGCAAAGAGCGATACAGATAGCCATTGATCAGGACCCCTGGTTAACCGGAAGTGCGTCCATTGAAGCCGCCCTTGAGAACGAGGCCATAGCGTCGGGCCAGCTCCCGGACCCTCAGGTTTCGTTGAAGGCAGGTAACCTTCCAGTCGATACCTTTGACCTGAATCAAGAGGGCATGACCCAGTTCAGCGTAGGAGTCAGTCAGAAGTTTCCCAGGGGGGACAGCCTGGCGCTTGCCAAGCAACAAAAGCAGCAGCTTGCCGCCCAACAGCCGATGTTGCGGCAGGATAGGGAAGCCAGAGTCGAGGCTACGGTTAGCCAGCTTTGGCTGGAGGCCACTCGTGCTCAGCTGAGCATCAGTCGGATAGAGCGTGATCGTAGCTTGTTTGAGCAGCTAGCGGAGGTGGCCGAGGTGAGCTATGCGTCCGCCTTCGGAATGACCCGCCAAGACGATGTGATTCGTGCTCAGTTGGAGCTGACTCGCCTGGAGGATCGCTTGACCGATCTCAGACAGCAACAAGAGGCAGAAGAGCGGCAGTTAACTGAATGGTTGGGGAGTGAGGCGATGCTACCGATAGCGGAAGACTTCCCCGAGCTTGTTTTGGTAGAGCCAAGCCTCTTCACTGACGCTGAACGTCCCAGTCGTCAGCTGTGGTATGAGCGAGTGAGGCGTCACCCTGCAGTGCTGGCATTGGAGCAGAAGATAGATGCCATGGAGACTGGGGTCGATGTGGCGAGGCAGCAGTACAAACCAGAATGGGGTGTATCGGCACAGTACGGCTACCGCGAGGACGACCCTATGGGCGGACGCCGGTCCGACCTGTTCTCTGTGGGAGTGGCCTTCGATCTACCTGTGTTCACGGAAAATCGTCAGGACAAGAATGTCGCAGCAGCGGCATCACGTCATGAAGCGGTCCGGTACGAGAGAGAAACCTTGGTTCGTGAATTGATTGCCCAGCTGGAAACCAATTGGGTTAAGTTGGCGCGCCTCGATGAACGATTAACCCTGTATACGCAACGATTATTGCCCGAGCTGAGCGAGCAGGCCGAAGCTTCCCTGAATGCCTATAACAATGACGATGGTGATTTTGCAGAAGCCGTGCGGGCACGAATTGATGAAACCAATGCGAGTGTGGAGCTCATAGGCCTGAAAGCCCAACGACTCAAGGTGATCTCGGATATCAACTACCTGCTGTCCCAAGGCACGTCTTCACGCTAACTCACGACTTCTCAAGTCTGGAATGAGACATCACGATGAATCAAATGGGTAGGTACTTTTTCGTTATATCGTTAGGCGTCCTGTTGGGCGTGTCCGGCAGTATGGTTCTGGGAGGGAAGACATTCGTCCTGAACGCAGTAGAAACGGCTATTGGAAAAGATAGTAATAAGACTGGTGGGGAAGAGAGTGGAGAACGCACTCCCCTTTACTGGGTGGCGCCGATGGATCCCAACTACAAGCGAGACAAGCCTGGAAAATCCCCGATGGGGATGGATCTAGTGCCTGTTTATGATGATCAAGACGAAGGGGACACCCCAGGAACAGTCAAGATTTCTCCTGATGTCGTCAACAATTTTGGTGTTAAAACGGGCGTTGTCGAAAAGGATACATTTGACGCCACGGTAAGGACAGTTGGCTATGTCCAATACGATGAAGACAAGTTGGTGCATATCCACCCCCGCGTCGAGGGGTGGATAGAAAAGTTATTTGCCAAGTCCGAAGGCGATCGTGTTACCCAAGGTCAACCGCTCTACTCGATCTATTCGCCGACGCTCGTGAATGCACAGGAAGAATTGTTGCTTGCAATGAACCGCGGCAACCAACGTCTGATTTCTGCCGCCTTGGAAAGGCTGCGCGCGTTACAGGTGCCCAATGAGGCTATCCAGAAGCTAAGGGACAGTCGTCAAGTGAGTCAGGCGATCATCTTGCGTGCGCCCCAAAGTGGCGTCCTGGATAATTTGCAGGTGCGTGAAGGAATGTTCGTACAGCCAGGAATGAGCATGATGAGTATTGGCGTTCTTGATCATGTGTGGGCTGTCGGAGAGGTGTTTGAGCGCCAGGCAGCGTTGATCGCTGAGGGAGATGAGGTTCGCATGACTCTTGACTATCTACCCGAACGGGAGTGGACAGGGGTGGTGGACTATATATATCCAAGTATTGATAGTGAGACGCGTACGGCTCGTGTAAGGGTGCGTTTCGCTAACGATGACCTGGCGCTAAAACCTGGAATGTTTTCTCAGCTGACCATTATGTCAAACACGACGTTGGAGGCATTGCAAATACCCCGTGAGGCCTTGATTCGCACCGGAAGCCAGTCGCGTGTCGTTCTTGCATTGGGTGATGGAAAATTCAAATCGATCGAAGTCGACGTTGGACGCGTGGGTTGGGAAACCGTCGAGATATTATCGGGCCTTGAGGAGGGCGATCGCATCGTTACGTCGGCTCAGTTCCTTCTGGATTCCGAGTCAAGTCGAACATCAGACTTTCGACGAATGGAGCATAGTGACAGTGCTGAAGAGGCCGATGAGAATTCCCTTGTTGAGACCGTATGGGTGCCGGCACGCGTCGAAGATGTCATGCCGGATCATGGCATGGTAACGCTTTCCCATGCCCCTATAGCGGTTTGGGAATGGCCGGCCATGAGCATGAATTTCCAGGCTGCTGATACGGTCAGTCTTGAGCAGCTTAAAGCAGGCATGGACGTCCATGTCGAGATTGAGCGGGTTGCAGAAGACGAATATCTCCTCCGAGACGTGCATGTAGACGATGTAGCTACCCAAGCATCCAACGATTCGGTTGTGGATCACGGCGTGGGGGGTGGCGCGAGTAGTGACCATCAAGACGGGATGAGCCATGAAGGTCATGGTGCGGGGGAGAGTAAGCAATGATTCCTGCTCTGATCCGCTGGTCCATCAGCAACCGTTTTCTCGTGCTTCTTGCTGCCGTGATTCTGGCGGGGGCGGGAATCTACTCAGTCAAGAATACTCCTATTGATGCTCTGCCGGACCTGTCCGATGTGCAGGTAATCATCAAGACCAACTACCCTGGACAGGCACCGCAGGTCGTTGAAGATCAGGTTACCTACCCGCTCACTACGGCTATGCTGTCGGTCCCCGGGGCGGCGACAGTCCGCGGATACTCCTTCTTCGGCGACTCCTACGTCTATGTGATTTTCGACGAAGACACCGATCCCTACTGGGCGCGCTCCCGTGTGCTGGAGTACCTTTCTCAGGTAGCGCCCACGCTGCCGGATAGTGCGCGCCCACAGCTTGGCCCAGATGCCACTGGCGTGGGGTGGGTCTATCTCTACGCCCTCATCGACAAGACTGGCCAACATGATCTCAGTGAGTTGCGGAGCTTGCAGGACTGGTTCCTGAAGTATGAGCTTCAGACCGTATCGGGCGTCTCTGAAGTCGCGGCGCTTGGCGGCATGGTCAAGCAATACCAGGTCGTGGTAGATCCGGAGAAACTGCGTGCCTTCGACATTCCCCTGGCTCACATCCAGACCGCTATACAGCGGGCCAACCAGGAAGTGGGCGCCTCGGTCGTCGAGATGGCCGAAGCCGAGTACATGGTGCGCGCCACTGGTTATATCCAGAGTCGTGAGGATCTTGCCAGTATCCCGCTGGGTGTGGATGACAATGGAACGCCTCTGCTGCTCAAGGATGTCGCCGACATCGGGATGGGGCCCCAGATGCGTCGTGGCATTGCCGAACTGAACGGGGAAGGTGAGACCGTCGGCGGCATCGTCGTCATGCGCACAGGAGAGAATGCCCAGAAGACGATCGATGGCGTCAAGGCCAAGCTTGAGCAGCTCCAGTCTAGCCTGCCGGAGGGGGTGGAGGTCGTGACGGTCTATGACCGTTCAGGCTTGATCGAAAAGGCGGTAGACAACCTGCTGCGTGGCTTGCTCGAGGAGTTAGCCATCGTAGCCTTGGTATGCGTGCTCTTCCTGTTCCATCTGCGCTCTGCGTTAGTGGCGATGATCAGCCTACCGATGGGCATTCTCACTGCCTTCATCATCATGAACTGGCAGGGCATCAACGCCAACATCATGTCGCTTGCGGGTATCGCCATTGCGATCGGTGCCATGATCGATGGTGCCGTCGTGTTGATCGAGAACTTGCACAAGCACATGGAGCGTACACCGCTGACGTCCGAAAACCGGTGGAAGGTGGTGGCCGACTCGGCGGTGGAGGTGGGGCCGGCGCTTTTCTTCAGCTTGCTGATCATCACTGTCAGCTTTGTTCCTGTCTTTACCCTCGAGGCCCAAGAGGGGCGGATGTTCTCGCCGCTCGCCTTCACCAAGACCTATGCCATGGCAGCCAGTGCCGGGTTGGCGGTCACCTTGGTTCCGGTGCTGATGGGCTACTTAATCCGTGGCCGCGTAATTCCTGAGCACAAGAATCCGGTCAATCGATTGCTGGTCGGGGTCTATATGCCAGTACTCAAGGCGGTATTGAGTTTCCCGAAGACGACGATCGCCTTGGTGCTGGCGATAACCCTGGTGGGTTTCTGGCCGGTCAGCAAGATTGGCAGCGAGTTTATTCCACCCCTGGATGAAGGCGACTTGATGTACATGCCGACCACTTATCCAGGGCTGTCGATCGGCAAGGCGCGGGAGCTCCTTCAGCAGACCGATAAACTGATTGCCAGCGTGCCGGAGGTGGACACGGTGTTTGGCAAGATCGGACGGGCCGACACGGCTACCGACCCTGCGCCGCTGACCATGATCGAAACATTCATTCAGCTCAAACCGCGGGAAGAGTGGCGAGAGGGGATGACCACCGACAAGCTCAAGAAGGAACTCGACAGCCTGGTGCGGATACCGGGGGTATCCAATGCCTGGGTGATGCCGATTTCGACGCGCATCGATATGCTGGCGACCGGGATCAAGACGCCGGTGGGCATCAAGGTGGGCGGAGAAGATCTCAATCAGATTCAGTCCATCGGACAGCAGCTGGAGACGATCCTTGCCGATGTTCCCGGTACTGCGTCGGTCTATTCCGAGCGGGTGGCCGGAGGTCGCTATATCAAGGTTGATATCAACCGCGCTCAGGCGGCGCGCTATGGCCTGAACATTGCCGACGTGCAACAAGTGGTGGCGACCGCTATCGGTGGTCAGAACATCACTCAGACCATCGAGGGCTTGGAGCGCTACCCGGTCAACCTGCGCTACCCACAGGATTACCGGGACTCCCCCGAGCGACTGGCCGAGCTGCCGATCGTGACCGCCAATGGGCAGCGCATCGCTCTAGCCGACGTGGCGGACATCTACGTGGAGGACGGACCACCGGCGATCAAGAGCGAGAACGCACGTCCCAACGGTTGGACCTTCGTGGATATCGAAGGCGTGGATGTCGGTACCTATGTGCAGCGCGCCATGGACGTCGTGGCGGACGAGCTCGATTTGCCCGCCGGTTATTCGGTGACGTGGTCCGGGCAGTATGAATACATGTTGCGTGCCAAAGAGAAGTTGAGCTATGTGGTGCCTCTCACATTGGCCATCATCGTGATCCTGCTCTACATGAGTTTCAAACGCTTCAGTGAGGTAGCCATCATCATGGGCACGCTGCCGCTGGCCATGGTAGGGGCTATCTGGTTGATGTACCTGCTGGGCTATAACTTCTCCGTGGCCGTGGGAGTGGGGTTTATCGCTCTGGCCGGGGTGGCAGTCGAGATCGGGGTGATCATGCTCGTTTATCTCAACCAGGCCTATCAGCAGATGCTCGAGGGCTGCCAACACAAGGGAGTACAACCCCGTCGGGAGACTCTTCGCCACGCCGTGCTGCACGGTGCTGCTCTCAGGGTGAGACCGGTAATGATGACATCGGTCTCGACCATTGCCGGTCTTCTGCCACTGATGTACAGCTCCGGCACGGGTTCCGAGGTGGTCAGCCGCATTGCGGCCCCGATGGTGGGGGGGATGTTGAGCGCAGTGATACTGACGCTTCTGGTGTTGCCCTGTGTCTACTACCTGTGGAAATGCCGCCATGTGAATCATGCATAACGTCAGGATCGACAAGGCTGGGTGGCACATTCTAGATACGCGAATGCCGTATCTCGAGGGCTCCCAGCCTAACACGAATCGTCAGTGGTACTTGATGTGAGGTGCACTAGCGATGCCCCCTGGAATTAGGTTGAATTTGCACTTCGTGAGTCAAGATTCAGTTTGTATTCAGGCCATTAGGCTATGCTGGTAGATAAGAAAGCACGCTTGGCTATTTGCTAACCCGCTGGCGTAGCGTCGAGCGATTCATAGAAGCCTGAAGGGCGCGAGGAAATTGCCATGATTGCGTACCCACAGATCGATCCAGTGGCATTTTCCCTCGGACCGGTACAGCTACATTGGTATGGCCTAATGTACGTGGTGGGGCTGACGGCCGCATGGTGGCTGGGGCGGCGGCGAGCGCACCGCCTCGGCTTGACCCATGATGATATCGGCGACCTGATCTTCTATGGCGCTCTGGGCGTCATCATTGGAGGGCGCTTGGGCTATGTGCTGTTCTACGGGCTCGACCAGCTGATAGCCAACCCCCTATGGCTTTTCAAGATTTGGGAAGGGGGCATGAGTTTCCATGGAGGTCTTGCCGGCGTGCTGGTAGCCGCCTGGCTGTTCGCTCGCCGTCACCGCCTGGCCTACCTTCAGCTGACCGATTTCATCGCCCCGCTGGTGCCGATCGGTCTGGGGGCAGGGCGTCTGGGCAACTTCATCAATCACGAGTTGCCGGGGAGGGCCAGCGACGTGCCCTGGGCGATGATCTTCCCTCCCATGCTGGGCTTGGGGCCTGAACCCCGCCATCCATCAGCACTCTACGAGTTTGCCCTGGAGGGTGTGGTGCTGTTTGTCGTGTTGTGGTGGGTGTCACGGAAACCGCAAACTCAAGGGCTTATCTCGGGTCTATTCCTGCTTCTGTATGGCACCTTCCGTTTCATCGTGGAGTTTGTGCGCTTACCCGATCCTCAATTGGGCTTCATCGCCTTTGATTGGCTCACTATGGGACAGTTGTTGACGGTACCAATGTTGGCAGCAGGTGCGTTCCTGGTCACCACTGCATGTCGTAGTCAGCGAACCATGGTTGCTACATCGGACCGATAAGCAAGACAAGTGATATGAGGTATGTCGATAATATTGGAAGAACGTTAACGATATTACAGTACGAGGAGAATTCTCATGGCACACAGAGAGCATCGGTTGGGAGTTTCTGAAACGACCTTGGTGAACCGACACTTAAAGCTTGATTCCAGCGATCTGGATGCGGTGAAAGCGGCTGTTGCAGATATTGATGAGCTATACGGGCTAGACAGTGTTTCGTTCGATGAGAAGAAACTAAAGCTTCACCTGGCCTATGATGCCTCACGTCTCTGCCTCGACTGCGTCGAAGATATTCTCGACAAATATGCGGTCGAAATCAGTCGTGGTTGGTGGAACCGCTTCAAGGAGGAGCATTATCGATTTGTCGATCAGAATGTGAAGGACAACGCCAAGAAGGAGCCTTGGAGCTGCCATTGAATGGTAGTCACATCTATACGCAAGGCTAGCCTCAGGGTAAGCGCTGCAGGAAACTACGCGTGGTCCGCTCGGCTAGGGAGCTTCATGTAGCGTTATTTGCCTTTCTGCTGAATCTTCCCTGGGAGTTTCTTCAGATTCCGTTGTATGCGGGCATGCCTGTGATGCCACATTGGGAAGCTGTGCAGGCTTGTATCCAGGCAGCCCTTGGCGATGTATTGATCACGTTGATGGCGTATTGGTCGGTGGCCGTATGGCATCGACGTCATGACTGGCTTCGGGGCTATGGGGCCAAGGAGTGCGTGGGCTTCGTGCTGGTGGGCGTCGGTATCACGGTGGCGATGGAGTGGCACGCTACGCTATTCAGTCAACGGTGGGAGTATGCGCAGCTGATGCCCCGTGTGCCGTGGTTGGGCACGGGCCTCTCGCCGTTACTACAGTGGTTGATCTTGCCGCCGTTGATGCTGTGGATGGCGCGTCGTCATCGGTTAGGTTCGGAGGTTGTATCCAAAGAAAATAATTGACTATTGGGTAGCGCATAGGTTCTACACTTTGATTTCAATGTATCTAACCACACTCTACCATTTGTCATCTGGTGAGTCTCAGAGCGTCAAGAGGGCTTTCGGTAGGGTCTGGTTTCATTCACCCAGGAGAGAGGTGATGGAGTCTATGGATAGAACGCCACAGTACAAGCAGAATAGCCTCTCACTGGTCGGTGCGATTGCCTTAGGGACCGGGGTCATGATTGGCGCTGGTATTTTTGCTTTGACGGGACAGATGGCCGAGATGACGGGAGTGCTTTTCCCGTTAGCCTTCTTGTCAGCGGCACTAATCGTCTCTTTCAGTGCTTATTCCTACGTGAAAATGTCCAATGCCTATCCGTCAGCTGGTGGTATTGGCATGTACCTCAGCAAGGCTTATGGACCAACTCTGACCACCGCTTTCCATGCGCTTTTAATGTATTTCTCCATGGTGATAGCACAAAGCTTTTTGGCGAGAACCTTTGGGTCCTACACGCTAGAGCTTTTCGATTTTGGGGATAGGTCACTGCTTGTCCCCTTATTGGGTGTTGCGCTGCTGATATCTGCATTTTTACTAAACCTCTCCGCCAACAAGCTGATTCAGGGTGTTGCGTCAGTACTCGGGTTCATAAAAATTGGTGGGATCATCTTGTTCGGGGTCGTCGGTGTCATCATCGCCGACTCGGTCGGCATGGAAACCTCGGCGTCGACGCCCGAGGGATCTCTGTCAGGCTTTCTAGGAGCAACCGCGTTGGGGATCCTGGCCTTCAAGGGGTTCACGACGATCACCAATAGTGGTTCAGAGATAAAAGATCCCCATCGCAACGTCGGCAGGGCGATCATGATCTCGATCGCCCTGTGTGTGGTGATCTATGCGCTGGTGGGCTTCGCTGTCGCCAGTAATCTGTCGCTGAGCGAGATAATCGAAACGAAAGATTATTCGTTGGCGGCTGCTGCCCGTCCTGCGCTGGGGGAGGCCGCCGTCTGGTTCACCGTCATTCTCGCCATGCTGGCCACCGCGGGTGGTATCATTGCCAGTATATTTGCGGTCTCACGCATGTTGGCAATGCTGACGGAAATGGAACTGGTGCCGCATCGTCACCCTATGCTGCGCTGGGTTTCAATGAAATCTGTCGGGAGATTTTCGACTTCCATGATCAAGTGACAGATCTCTATCGTAACTTGGTTGGCAAGGCGGAGATTCGAGTTGCTTGAATCCCTTCTTGAGCTGGAACAGCATGAAGCGATGCGCCTTGTTCGGCAGACTGGGAGGATGGACGATCTGTAAGAAAATGATGTCTGGATCTGTTATAACTGCCTGATCGCCACCCTCGGCATAACATCTGTCCTGACTGTTCCTAATGTAACGTACCAGAACGGCATCGGCATTGCGTGTCTGGCATCGATGCCGATTGTCCTGTTTTTTATATCTGCTATTCATCTCGGTCGCGCTGATCATGCCCGACATGACGGTGCATCAGGAAGTGCATGCCGAGACAGAGGGCCAGGGGCAGCAGCAGCCAGGCGCCGCTGCTCAGTGATTGCCCGCCCCACATGAACAGCAGCACGGCGCCTCCCATCAGCACCACGCAGGCGGTCATCATCCATTTATGGAGTGCCGCGGTAGGGGAAGACGGCTCTTTCTGTGATTCGGCCTCTCCCGAGGGGGGCTTGGTGGATTCTGGTCGTTTCATGAGCGGTCGCCTTTGGCTTGGACCGATGGGGTGGCAGTGGAAGGCTCTCCGCGGGGCTGCTCACGGGCGTAACGCCGCTTGAGCAGCAGCGAGTTGCCGATCACCGAGAGGGAGCTGGTGGTCATGGCGATGACGCCGATCATCGGGTGCAACAGGCCGATGGCGGCGATGGGGATGGCGGCCACGTTATAGGCGCTGGCCCAGATCAGGTTCTGGACGATCTTGGCGAAGGTGGCTCGCGAGAGATGCATGGCGTCCACCACGGCGGTGAGCTCGCCGCGTACCAGGGTCACGTCCGCCGCCTCGATGGCCACGTCGGCCCCGGCACCGATGGCAATGCCCACGTTGGCCTGCTTCAGTGCCGCGGCGTCGTTGATGCCGTCGCCGACCATGGCCACGTGGTTGCCGTGTTGTTCCTGCAGCGCGCGGATGGCATCAACCTTGCCTTCCGGCAGCACACCGGCCTGGACCTCGTCGATGCCCACCTCTTCAGCCACGGCGCGGGCGGCGCGTTCGTTGTCGCCGGTGATCATCACCACGTGCAGACCGAGATCATGCATGCCGCGGATGGCCTCCACCGACTCCTGCTTGAGGGTGTCGGCCACGGCCACTAGGCCGAGTGCCTGGCCGTCGGCGGCGACGATTACCACGGTGCGGCCCTTGCCCTCGAGCTCGCCCATGGCGTCATCCAGGGCCTCGAGGCCGGTCACGCCTTCCTCTTCCAGCAACCGGCGATTGCCGATCAGCACCACTTCGTCGCCCACCTTGCCCGAGACACCGCGCGCACCGGTGGAACGGAACTCGCTGACCTCGCCGGGTTTCACATCGCGCTCCCGGGCACCATCGACGATAGCCCGGGCGATGGGGTGCTCCGAGGCGTTCTCCACGCTCGCCGCCAGGGTGAGCAGGCGGTTTTCGTCGGCGCCTTCGGCGACGACGGCCTCGGTGAGTTTTGGTTCGCCGCGGGTGATGGTGCCGGTCTTGTCGAGCACCATCACTTTGACGTCCTTGAAGGTCTGGATCGCTTCGCCGGAGCGGATCAGGATGCCACGCTCGGCACCGATGCCGGAGCCGACCATCAGCGCCGTGGGGGTGGCCAGGCCCAGCGCGCATGGACAGGCGATGACTAGCACTGCGATGGCGGCGAGAATCGCCAGCACCGGCGTGGCGGCCTCGGGGTTCACCCAGGGCAGGAAGGTCGCACCCCAGTCGAGTATCGGTCGCAGGGCATCCGGGAATAGCGCCCAGGCCACCAGGCTGGCCAGAGCGATGGCCAGCACCGCCGGTACGAAGCGGCCGGTCATGCGATCGGCGAATTCCTGGATCGGTACCCGCGAGCCCTGAGCCTGGTCGATCAGCCGCACCACTTGGGAGAGGAAGGTATCGCCGCCGACGCGGGTCGCCTTGACCCGCAAGCGTCCCTCCTTGTTGATGGTGGCACCGATCACGCTGTCCCCGGTGCTCTTGTAGACCGGTATCGACTCGCCGGTGGCGATGGACTCGTCGAGATGGCTCTCGCCCTCGACCACCTCGCCGTCGGTGGGGATCTTGTCGCCGGGGCGCACGACCATGATGTCGCCCGGGGCCAGCTCCTTCACCGCCACCTCGACTTCCTCGCCATCGCGCTCGACGCGTGCTGTCTTGGCACCCAGGGTCATTAGGCGGCGGATGGCCTGGGAGGCGCGTCCCTTGGCGAGTGCCTCCAGGTAACGGCCCAGCAGGTGGAAGGTCATGATGGTGGCGGCCATCTCGATGAATGAGGTCATGGGGTAGACGAAGCCGACTAGGCCGATCAAGTAGGGCGGCAGGCTGCCCATGGAGATCAGCACGTCCATGTTGAAGGTGCCGTTCTTCAGCGAGCGCCAGGTCGACTTGTGGGTGGCGATACCGCCATAGAGAAACACCACCGGGAAGGCCAGCACGGCGATGATGGCCAGGTAGCCGGGAATCGGCTGCCAGAACATGTGCGGCATCATCAGCAGCATGATCAGGGTGGTGGGTACCGCAGCGATGATCAGCCGCTTGCGGGCCTGGGAAAGATAGGCCTCCTCGATCTCGGCGTCGCTGTCGGCATCCTCCGCCTCGTCGGCCTGCACGGCGGCCACCTCATAGCCGGCCCCTTCCACGGCGCGCTTGAGCGCATCGCCATCGGGGCCATCGGCGGCAATACTCACAGAGACGCGATGGCTGGCGATATTGGTGTCGATTGATTCGATACCCTCGAGCCGCTCCAGGGTACTGCGGATGATGCCGGCGCAGTGGTCCGAGCCCATGCCGGGAACGGTCAGGCGGACCTGTTGCATGCCGGTACCACCACTGACGGCGGCCACGTCGTAGCCGGCGCCTTCGACGGCTTCCTTCAAGGTGTCGCCGTCGGGCCCGCCTGCTTCGATGGTCACGCTGACATGGTGGTTGGCGATATTGGTCTGGATCTCGCCCACGCCATCGAGGCGTTCCAGCGTCTTGCGCACGATGCCGGCACAGTGGTCACTGCCCATGCCGGGGACCGTCAGGGTGATCGTGTTGGGGGGTGAATCGCTCATCGCTTGTCTCCTGTGGGCGTTGCCGAGTGGACGGCCAACAATGGCCGTCCTGTTGCCTGAGTCTGTGACACTCCCGGTCAGTGATGGGCCTCGTGGTCCTCGGGGTCGACGTCACTCTCAGGGGTGGCCTGCTGAAGCTGCTGGCGTTGCTCGTCGGTGAGCAGGTCGTTCATGGTATTTTCCAGACGCACCCTCTCGGCCATCATCTCGCCGTGAAGCTCGGCCATCCGACCGTGCAGGGCCTGGACCTCCTCAGGATCGGGGCGCTCGCCGCGCATCTCCGCCATCAGGTCCTCGCGTAGGTTCATCAGGCGGCCCATGCGCTCGAACTGGGCGGGGCGATGCTCCTGCATCAGCGCGCGCATCTCGTCGTGCTGCTCCGGGTCGAGCACCTCCCGCATCATGCCCATGCCGGCGCCTCCCATCATCGGGCAGGTCATCATCCCGCCACCCATCATGCCTTTCATCATGCCGGGCCCCATGCCGCCCTGGCCGCCACTCATCATTCCCCCCATCATGCCGGGCCCCATGTCGCCCTGGCCGCCGCCCATCATTCCGCCCATCATGTCAGGGCCCATGCCGCCTTGGCCGCCGCTGCCGCCCGTCATGCCGCTACCCTGATTGGGCTGATTGGTCGGCATGCTCTGGGCGAGAGCGATGCCGCTACCACTGGCACCGAGTGCCAGGGCGAGTCCGAGAGCGAGAGTATGCTTGCGAATTTCCATGATCCTTCTCCTAGCGAGCTGTTGGGCCCATTCAGGCCCTTTGCTGACATTATTCGGCTACGTGCTGCACAGAGGTCAATCCCATGTAACAGTGACTTTCACCTTTGTCTCGTTATGGTCTTCAGACATCGTTCATTCTCCCCGTTTGGCGAACAAGGCGCATGGCTTCGTGCTCTTCAAGTGCTAAAAGGGAATCTAAGAGCTCTTTAGCCTCAGGAATTTCCGCTTTGCCAACGAGGGTTCGATAAAGGTTTATCGTTTGTTCATGGAAATCAAAAACCTCTCGGCAAATGTCGTCAACACTTAGCGTGGAATAGGGCGCATCGCAGGTACGATGCGTACGGATAGGTTTATGCTCCAAATAGTCATAAACGTAGGTTTTTAATGCTTTCGCGTCAACAGTCTGTTCAAAGCGCGCCACAACGCGCTGCATTTCCGCTTCCTGTGCAGCTAAGTAATTGAGCAACATGCGAGCGCGCTCTTCTTCGTGTATATCGGCGCAATGAGCAAGGCAAGCTGCAAGATGCTCGTGTAACTGACGGGTCCAATCGATCAATTCACCAAAGGTTCTAACGTCCATTTGGTACCTCCTATAACGCTATTAACGTTAATGAGTGTGAGAGTGCTCGCTATCGTTTGAAGCGTCGCGTTTGGATAGGAAAATCCATTCGCCGAGTAAAAGAGTAGCCATTACTACGCCAGCAACGATGAGCACCATGGGGTCCGAAATGGCTTTTACCCATAAAAAGCCGATTAACACGACAGCATCTAGTAGTATGGCAATGCTAGGAATAACAGGATTAGCCCCCACTCTGTCCTTGAGATGACGAAGCACACCCCAGTGGATGGCCATATCCATGATCAGGTAGAAAATGATGCCTAATGCTGCGATGCGGCTCAGGTCAAAAAAAGCGGTGAGCACTAAGCCAAATACGATGGTGTACACCAGTGTATGCTTTTGTACACTGCCGGGCATGTGGAAATGGCGGTGAGGAACCAGCTTCATTTCTGTCAGCATGGCGAGCATGCGTGAAACGGCAAAGACGCTGGCGATGATACCGCCCGCCGTTGCTAACATGGCGAGAATGACGGTAAACGCAACTGCCGCTTCACCCAGTGCGGGACGGGCAGCGGCGGCCAGGGAGTAGTCTTGGGTTTCGATAATTTCAGGCAAAGATAGGTTGCTGGCAACGGCAAAACCGACAAGGGCATAGATCACCACGCATAGCGCAATCGAGATCGTGATAGCTTTGCCAAGATTCCGCTTAGGATCTTTAAGCTCCGAACCACTATTGGTAATCGTCGTGAAGCCTTTAAATGCCAGTATGCCGAGCGCCGTAGCACCTAAAAAGCCCGTTATCGTAGGCGTAGGTGCATCGTTGCCAGCACCCATTTCGATGGAGTCGGCAATAAACACGCCGACAATACCAAACACTATAATGCCACCTATTTTGATAAATCCGAGCACCGAGGCGACGGTCTCGATCAAGCGGTTGGCGGATAAATTGATCAAAAAGGCTATTAGCAGTAAACCAACCCCGAGTAGGGGCACAAATAGTGAACGATCCCCCAGGTCAAACAACTCAAGCGTGTAGGCACCAAACGTTCTCGCCAAAAAACTCTGTGCGATCACCATGGAAAAATACATCAGGAGGGCATGAAAGGCGGTGGGAAGCGTCGGGCCATACGCTTTCTGTAAATACATGCCAATCCCACCTGCTGATGGGAAGGTATTGGACATTTTAACGTAAGAATAAGCGCTGAAAGAGACAATGACGGCAGCGGCCAGAAAGGCTAGAGGAAATAGCCGACCAGTCATTTCGGCCATTTGGCCGGTTAGCGCAAAAATACCGGCCCCAATCATCACGCCGGTGCCTAATGCAACGGCACCGACCAACGAAAGACTGTTTTCTTTATATTGTGGCGTTCTATCCTGCCCAACCATGAAAGCGACTCCTTGTATTAACGGCAACCACAGCAGCAATAACTGCCGAGGACTCCTGTGCGGTGTTTTTTGATGCTATATAAATTAAAAATAGAACCTATGTGCAGCCACATGGCAAATGACTAACGGAAGGTCTGATTTTGCGAGGCCACAGGCAAGCAGCTCTTACCCTAACCTGAATCCGTGAAGCCGGCGCCGACACTTTCCCTATCACCGCCAGCGAGCACTTTTTGATCATTCGCCCCGTGCAAGTTGGCTTTCGCAAGCCCGTTATTGCCAAAACCCACCGTGCTGATCGGTGCTGACGGCCCGTT
>NZ_JBSXNN010000043.1:0-25413 GCF_056857635.1 Vreelandella sp. L-15
GGTTTTCCTTTTGGTTCATGGTGTTAGGGGTAACAACATGATACCGGCGGGAAAGCCCCCGATCTCGTTGATAGCACTGAAATTTTCAACGCTATTCAGGCAGTTACAGCACCACCTGTGGAAAAGTGGGGAGACGCTAGGTGACGTTGGAAGTCGTCAGTGGGCGGGTGGAGGTGGCAGAAGGGGGCATCCAAAGCGCCGTCGAGTAGCGGCCTCGACGACGCTCAGTGCTAGCCTGCCGAGCTGCGCAGGGCTTCGATGTCGGCGTGGGTGGGCAGCGCGGCATACGCGCCGGGGCGGGTGACCGCGTGGGCACCGCAGCGGCAGGCAATGTCCACCGCGCGGGTGAGAAACGCGCTGTCCTGGTGCCAGCTCTCGCTGATGCCGTAGCTTGAAAGCTCCGCGAGCAGGCCGCCAATAAAGGCATCGCCACCGGCGGTGGTGTCCACCGCCGTGACGCTGGGTGGCGTCACGGTTTGGTCAATGCCGATGCCTTTGAGTACTACATTATTGGGGCCGTCGGTAATTACAATCACCTTCACCCCTGCGGCCATGCGCTCGGCGAGCCACGCTTCCTTTGGGTGGTCGCCACGCAGGTAGTCCAGCTCTTCGAGAGAGACTTTGACCAGCTCGGCGCTATCGACCAGCTCGGTGACCAGCCAAGGATCTGCCGCACCCTCTGCCCACAGGTTGTGGCGCAGGTTGGCGTCCACGCTCACAAGGCAGCCTGCGCGCTTGGCCATGGCGGCAATCGCGAGGGTGGTCTCGGCAATGTCGGTGTCGGTCAGGCTGTTGCTACACAGGTGAACGATGGCGGGCTGCTCGAACACGCCGTGGGGAAGGTGTTCCAAGCGGTAGAGCAGGTCGGCGGCCGGTGGGCGGTAGAAATCGAAGGTGCGCTCGCCACTGCTGTCGCGGGAGACAAACGCCAGCGCCGTGCGCGCTTCTTTGGTAAGCACGACGCCCTGGGTATCCACGCCGTGGCTTTTCAGCTCACGAATTAGAAAGTGCCCAAACGTATCATCACCCACCATGCCCAAAAACTGGCTGGGCACGTTGAGCCGTGCGCAGGCCACCGCCACGTTGGCGGGCGCGCCGCCAGCATAGGGGGTAAAGGTTTCCTGCCCTGTGTTATCGCCCAAGCGGCTAGAGAGCATATCAATCAAGGCTTCACCGAAAGCAATCACCGGTGTCATAGGTCTTTCCTTGTCATTATTGGCATCAATGTTGAGTGAGCGTACTAAGCGACGCAGTGGCCGCGGGCGGCCTCCAGCAGTTCATACCAAGTTTCTCTGGGCAGCGTTTCCGGGCCGTTCAGCATATCGGCAATACGCTCCGGTTTCACGCTGCCCACCACCGGTGCTGGGCGGCCGGGCAGGGTGCGCAGCCATGCTAGCGCCAGCGCGCCGGGGGTGCTGCTAAGCTCGCCTGCTAAACGGTTCAATACGCGGCTCACTTCACCCTGCATCAGTTGGCCGCCCGCCAGCGGAGACCACGCCATGGGCGCATGGCCATCGGCACCGAGGTCGTCAAAGCTGCCGTCAAACAACGGCGCGCTATGGGCAATCGAAAGCTCGATTTGGTTGGCGCGTAGCGGGTGATGCATATGGCGTTGCAGCCTGCGCCACTGACTGGGCAGATGGTTGGAAATCCCCGCCGCGCCGATTTTGCCTGCCTCTATGGCGTCATCCAGCGCACGGCCTGTTGCGGCGGCGTCCATCAGCAGGTCCGGGCGGTGAATCAGAAAGTGATCCAGACGCTCGACACCCAAGCGGCCCAGCGCATCGTCAATGGCGCGGCCCAAGTAGTCCGGGCTGGCATTGTAGTGCTTGACCTTGCCGGAACCGGGGGCCGGGTTGTCGTTGGCAATGCTGGCTTTGGTCACCACGTGGAGCCGCTTGGCCAGGGCCGGGCGGGCGCGCAGCGCCTGGCCGAATAGCGTTTCGCAAGCTCCGTTGCCGTAAATGTCGGCATGGTCGAACCAGTGCAAGCCCTGCTCTAAGCGAGCTTCGATCCAGTCGGCCAAATGGCTCGCCTGGTGCATCTCTTGCGCTTCATGCAGGCGCATCATGCCGAGTACGAACGGCACGTCAAAGGTCACAGCAGCCATGGCGTATTTCCGTCAGTTTAAAAGACTTCTTCGTTATGCAGCGCTTCGGCGGCACCCAGCAGGCCGGTCCACGGGTGAGTCACAATCCTCACCGGGATGTCGGCGTTGTAAGCGCCCATGCGCCCTTTATTGACGAAACTTGCGCGCAGCTCACACTTGGGCAGCCAGTCCAACAGGCGGGGCAGAATACCGCCGCAGAGATACACGCCGCCGCGCGCACCCATGGTCAGGGTGGCATCGCCGCACACGTCGCCGAGAATTTTCAAAAAGCGCAGCAGGGTAGCCGTGGCCAGGGCATCGCCCTGGTTGGCCGCTTGGGTCACTTCGGCGGGGGTCTCGCAGCGCGGCGTTTGGCCTTCCAGGGTGCAGTGGGCTTGGTATAGCTCTAGCAGCCCCTGGCCGCACAGAATGCGCTCGACGCTCACCCGCTGGTGGCGCTGTAAGAACACGTCCAGCAGCGCGCGTTCGGTGGTGTCGGTAGGCGCAAAGGTAACGTGGCCGCCCTCGGTCGGCAGCGGAATCCAGGCATGCTGGCCGGGGAACACCCCGGCCACGCCCAAACCCGTACCGGGGCCGATGACCAAGCGGGTCGAGTGCGACTGGGCTTCACCAGGCTGCACTTCGACGAGGTTGTCTTCACCCACGTGGGGAACGCCCAGTGCTTGGGCGGTGAAGTCATTGATGACTTTGAACAGCGACAGATTCAGCGCCTGCTGAACGTCGCTTTTCATAAAGTCCCAATGGTTGTTGGTCATCTTTACCCGCTCGGCGTGCACCGGGCAGGCGAACGCCAAGCAGGCTTCTTGCGGGGCGTTATCGCCCGTTGCGCCTACCCGAGCGAGATAGTCCTGAATCGCTTCGATCACGCCGGGGTAATCGGCGCAGGGTAGGTTAAGAATGTCGTGGGGCGTGACCTCGCCCGGCGTGACCAACGCTAGGCGAGCATTCGTGCCGCCAATGTCCCCGATTAATGCCGGTCGCATCAGGCGTCCTCTTGAAAAATCTGACCTTCTTGACGAGCGAGATCGTCGGCTTCGAAGCCGCCCAACGAGCCTGCGCCCTCTTCGCCGCGCATTGCCAAGTGGCGGAAGCCCGAGAACAGCTCGCGGCCCAGGCCCACATGGTAGTGATCCAAATTGGCGACAACGAGCTCACGCTCGGCCCAGGTGGCGGCGTCTACCTTGGCTTCCAGAGTACCGGCGTTGGCATCCAGGCGCACCACGTCGCCATCGCGCAGCTTGGCCAGCGGGCCGCCGTCGAGCGCTTCCGGGCTCATGTGGATAGAGGCGGGTACTTTGCCCGATGCGCCGGACATGCGGCCATCGGTGACGAGGGCCACCTTGAAGCCACGGTCCTGAAGTACGCCCAGGAACGGTGTTAGTTTGTGCAGCTCGGGCATGCCGTTGGCTTTGGGGCCTTGGAAGCGCACGACGACGATCACGTCGCGGTCCAGCTCGCCCGACTCGAACGCCGCTTTCATCTCGTTTTGGTCTTCGAAGATCTTCACCGGCGCTTCGACGATGCGGTGCTCCTCGGCTACCGCCGAGACTTTGATGACGCCACGGCCCAGGTTGCCTTTCATCACGGTCAGGCCGCCGGTGGGAGCGAAGGGTGTCGCGACCGGGCGCAGCACTTCTTCGTCCAGGCTGTTTTCCGGGCCTTCGCGCCAGACCACTTTGCCATCTTCCAGGAAGGGCTCTTGGGTGTAAGCGGTCAGGTCGGTGCCAAACACGGTGGGAATATCGCCGTGGAGCAGGCCCGCGCCTAGCAGTTCGCGGAACAGGTAGCTCATGCCGCCTGCGGCCTGGAAGTGGTTGATGTCTGCTTGGCCGTTCGGGTACACCTTCATCAGGCTGGGGGTGACCGCTGACAGATCGGTGAAGTCATCCCAGTTAAGGGTAATGCCCGCCGCTGCCGCCATAGCAATCAGGTGCATGGTATGGTTGGTCGAACCACCGGAGGCCAGCAGGCCGACCACGGCGTTGACGATGGCGCGCTCGTCGATCTGCTTATAGAACGGACGGTACTCGCCGCCGGGTTCGGTGTTGCGAATGGCCTGCTCGGTGGCGTAGCGGGTGAGCGCTTCGCGCATCTCGGTGCCCGGGTTGACGAACGAGGTGCCCGGCAGGTGCAGGCCCATCACTTCCATCATCAGCTGATTGGAGTTGGCGGTGCCGTAGAAGGTGCAGGTGCCGGGGCTGTGGTAAGAGTCGGACTCCGCCTGCAGCAGCTCCTCGCGGCCCACCTTGCCTTCGGCGTAGAGCTGGCGAATGCGCGCTTTCTCCTTGTTCGGCAAGCCGCTCGGCATCGGGCCTGCGGGTACGAACATGGCGGGCAAGTGACCAAAGCGCGCCGCGCCAATGAATAGTCCGGGAACGATTTTATCGCATACGCCGAGGTAAAGCGCGGCATCAAACATGTTGTGCGACAGGCCCACGGCGGTGGCCATGGCAATTACATCGCGGGAGAACAGCGAGAGTTCCATGCCCGGCTGGCCTTGGGTCACGCCATCGCACATGGCGGGTACGCCACCGGCAAACTGCGCGGTAGAACCCATGGCGCGGGCGGCCGCTTTAATGGTTTCCGGGAAGGTTTCAAACGGCTGGTGGGCCGAGAGCATGTCGTTGTACGAAGAAATAATCCCTAGGTTGGCGCTGTTCATCAGCTTCAGGGAGTCTTTCTCCTGGGCGCTACAGGCAGCAAAGCCGTGGGCCAGGTTGCCGCAGGAGAGCTCGGCACGATGCACGCCACGCTTGTGCTGGTCGGCCATGCGGCGCTCGTAGAGAGCGCGGCGCTCGGCAGAGCGTTCACGAATACGTTGGGTAACCTTAGCAACCGTAGGATTGAGTGTGGCGGGTGTTGAACCAGGCATAGAGACCTCTGCATGTGTAGAGACGGTGAATCCAGATTTGTAGTTATTTTACATCTTGTGGCGTCGATATAAGAGACTTTACGGCAATAAAAACGCTATTTATAGATTAAGCTGTAGTTTTATTACCCGAAAGGATGAGCCGGATGATCCCAGCGTCCAGCCCATGATAGCCAAAAAGCGCTCATGGGCCGAACGCGCCTGCTCAGGAGTCGACCTCGTCGCTGCTGATATGGAACAGCATGGCATACAGGGTGGGTACGGCAATCAGCGTCAGCAGCGAGGCAAACGCCAGGCCGCCCATGATGGTCACCGCCATGCTGTTGAAGAAGGCGTCGGCCAAAAGCGGCAGCATGCCGAGGATGGTGGTACCAGCGGCCAGGAAGACCGGCCGCAAGCGGCTGATGCTGGCGTCCACCAGAGCAGAAAAGCGCGCCTTGCCCTCCTTGATCTGCCCATCGATCTCGTCCACCAGCACGATGGCGTTTTTCATCAGCATGCCCGACAGGCTGAGCATGCCCAGCAGGGCGGTAAACGAGAAGGGCAGGCCGGTCACCAGCAGGCCAATCACCACGCCACACACCGACATGGGCACCACCAGCCAGATGATCAGCGGCTGCTTGAGCTTGCCAAACAGCAAAATCGAGGTCAGCAGCATCACCAGCAGGCTGATGGGCAACTGCTGGGCCAGCGCCTCCTGGGCATCGCCGGAATCCTCGTGTTCACCTCCCCAGCTCAGCTGGTAGCCCGGTGGCAGCGTCATGGCCTCGATCTCTTCGCGAATGCCGCCGAAGGCCTGGGCGGCGGTATAGCCCTCGGCGGGGTCGGCCCCGACGGTCAACGTGCGCACCCGGTTGCGGCGTTGAATCAGCGCTTCCTCGCTATCGGTATCGAAGGAGGAGACCACCTGGCTGATGGGCACGAAGCGCTGCTGCGCGGCGCTCCACACGTTGCGGTTTTCCAGCAGTGCCACATCGTCCCGCTCGGCCGCCGGTGGGCGGGCAACGATGGGTAGCAGGTGCTCGCCTTCACGGTAGGTGCCTGCCCGAATGCCCGACGAGGCAAACTGTAGAGTCTGGGTGATGTCTTCACGACTGACCCCGGCAATGCGGGCGCGCTCCTCGTTGATGCGCGGCCGCACCACCAACTCCTGCTGACGCCAGTCGGTACGCTGGTCGATCAGGTAGGGGCTGTCGGCCATGATGCGCTGGGCCTGGTCGGCCAGCGAGCGCAGCACTTCCGGGGAGGGCCCCTGAAAGCGCGCTTCGATGCCCGCGCCATCGCCCGGGCCGAACTGCAGCCGCTGGGTGCGTACCTGCGCGCTGGGAAACGCTTCGTTCAGCTCTCGGTAGAAGCGCTGGTCCAGCGCGGGAATGGCGTCCAGGTCTTCGGTGCGCACGATGAACTGGGCATAGGCGGTGTTGGGCTGCTCCGGGGCGTAGGTGAGCATGAAGCGGGTAGCGCCCTGGCCGATGAAGCTGGCCACCGATACCACGTCCTCCTGCTCCAGGATATACGCCTCGATATCGGCGGCGTAGTCGGCGGTCGAGCGAATGTCGGTGCCCTGGGGCAGCTCCACATTGACGAAGAACAGCGGCGTGTTGGAGTCCGGAAAGAACGACTGGGGAATCAGGCTGAAGGCCCACAGGCACACGGCGGTGATCAGCACCAGCGCGCTGACGGTGACGATGCGCATGCCCAGCGCCAGCAGCAGCACCCGGCGATAGGCGCGATAGAGCAGGCCGCCGTACAGCTCGCGCTTGCTGGGCTCGTCGTCGTTCTCGTTTTCGTCCTGGTGCTCGTCTGCTTGCTGCTCGTCAGCGGGCTGATCCTCGTCGTCGCCTTTCTGGCGCAGCAGGTAGTAGCCAAACAGCGGGGTGACGGTGATCGCCAGCAGCCAGCTCAGCATCAGGGACACCAGAATGACCATGAACAGCGAGTAGAGAAATTCGCCGGTGACATCGTCCGACAGGCCAATACCGGCAAAGGCCATGATGCCGATCACCGTGGCGCCCAGTAGCGGCAGCTGGGCACGCTTGGCGGCGCTGCCTGCAGCCTCCTTGGCGCGCTGGCCGCGCTTGATGTTGGTGACCATGCCTTCGGCGACCACGATGGCGTTATCCACCAGCATGCCCATGGCGATGATCAGCGCCCCCAGCGAGATACGCTCCATCTCGATGTTTAACAGCCCCATGAACAGCAGGGTGCCCAGCACGGTGAGCAGCAGGGTACTGCCGACCACCACGCCGATGCGCCAGCCCATGGCCAGGCACAGCACCCCGATCACGATGGCCACCGACATGGCCAGGTTGAGCAGGAAGTCGTTGATGGCATCGTTGACCACATGGTGCTGTTCGTAGAGAGGATGTAGCTCTACGCCCAGCGGCAGGCGGCTTTTCAGCTCTTCCATGCGGGCTTCGACGGCTTCGCCCACTTCGATGATGTTGTCGTTGGCGGCGCCCGCAATGCCGAGCGTGAAGGCATCCTCGCCGTTATAGCGAATCAGCTGGTTGGGCTGGTCGCTGGGCTCGCGGTAGACGGTGGCGATATCCATCAGCGACACCTGTTCGGTGGTGCCGGGGCGGCCGATGCGGATGGCTTCGATCAGCGCGGTGCTGTCGATGTCGCTACGCGCCACCAGCCGCACCTGGCGTTCCCCTACCCGCAGGCTGCCCGCGTTTTCCACGGCGTTTTCGGTCTGGATGGTGTTGATGACCTGATTGATGGGAATGCCCAGGGTGGTCAGGCGCTCGTTGGAGATGTCGATGTAGATGGTCTCTTCCCGCTCGCCTGCGGTGGTCACCCTGGCCACGCCGGGTACTGCCAGCAGCTCGCGCTGAAGAAACGTCGAAATATCGCGGATCTCCCGCGTGGTGAACCCATCGGCCGTGACCGCATAGAAGAGGCCGTACACTTCACCGAAATCGTCGTTGACTTGGGAGCCCAGCACCCCCTCGGGCAGGGCCCCCTGGGCATCGTTGATCTTGTGGCGCAGCTCATCCCAGATTTGTGGCAGTTCGTGGCTGCGGTAGCTGGAGTGGACTTCCACCTGGATTTCCGAGCGCCCGGGCAGCGACTTCGATTCTATGACGTCGATCTGCTCCATCTCCTGGATGGCGCGCTCCAGACGTTCGGTGACCTCTTCTTCCACTTCAACGGCGGTGGCGCCGGGGTAGGGCGTGTTGATGATGGCGTTGGGGATGGTGAAGGCGGGGTCTTCGAGTTTGCCCACCGTATTGAATCCCCAGATACCGCCCAACAGGCAGATCACCACGATCAGCCAGGTATTGAGAGGCCGTTCGATGGACAGCTTGGCGATGTTCATGGCGGCTCCTAGAGGGCGTTATCCAGCGGTTTGACGCGCATGCCGTCGCGCAGCAGGTGTACCCCGGCCGCCGCAATCGACTCGCCAGGCTGAACGCCTGCCACCAGCATCACGGCGTCGTCGCTCAGCTCACCCACGGTGACCTCCCGGGGCGATACCGTGCCCTCGTCGGGGTCGTAGACCCACACGCGAAAATCACCGCTCTCGGTGGTGTCCAGGGCGCTGGCTGGAATCATCATCACCCCGGACACCAGCCGCTCGGCGGGCTCGATGAACACGGTGGCCGTGGTGCCGGGCAGCGCCACCAGGTGCTCGCCTTGGGCGGGCGCGAACTCCACCTGATAGGTCTGGGCGACCTCGTCGGGCTCGGTGATGTGTTCGCGGTACTCCAGCGCAATGCGCTCGCCGGGCAGCGTGGCGATCTCGGCTTCGGCGTTGAAACCGTGTTCGCCATCGAGATGCTGCATCAGCGCTTCGGGCACGTTGATGCGAATGCGCAGCTCCGAGATGTCCTGAATACGGACGACTTCGGCATTGGGCGGCAGCGTGGTGTGGTTTTCCACCAGGCGGCGGGCAATCAGCGCATCAAAGGGCGCGTACAATGAGGTGTAGGCCAGCTCCTGGCGGGCGCTCTCCAGCTGGGTAGCGGCCAGCTCGGCATCAGTGCGGGCCGCTTCCAGCACCGAGGCGGAGACGGCGTTATGGCGATACAGATTTTCCTGCCGCTGCAGATGCTGGCGGGCCTGGGACAATTCCGCTTCCGCGGCGCGCACCTGCAAGGCGTAATCGGTTTGATCGAGCTGGGCGATCAGCTCGCCTTTGGCCAGCGTGGTGCCCTGTACGGCTGGAAAGGTGGTCAGGCGGCCGCCCACCTGAAAGGCCAGATTGACGGTGCTCACGGCATCGACGCGACCCACAAAACGACGGCCCGAGAAGGCCTGCTGCTGGCCGGTTTCGAACAGTTTGACCACCTGAGCCGGAGGCTCGGGGGGCTCTTCGGCGTCTCTGCAACCTGCCAATAACGTCACGCATGCCAGCAACCCGGCCAGAGTGGGTAGCCACTTCCCCTTGCGGATGAACCTCATCCAATGCCTCCCTGCAAGTCAATGGGGGATCACGGTGGTGTGATGTATCCCCTGTTTCGTCAGCCCCCTATAATAGGTACTCTTAGCCACTTCGAACAGGTGTTTGGTTAAACGCCGCCCTAAATCGGTATTCACCCGAACTGCAAGGATGATCAGCGTGCACAGGAATCGCCCGTGGGGCCCCCGCCTCAAACCGTTCACCACTGCCTCGGCGCTGGCCTTGCTGCTGGCAGGCTGTGCGGTCGGCCCGGAGTATCAAACGCCCGACATTGAGCTGCCGGAGAGCTGGCCTGCCCATATCACTCTGGAGCAGCAGGCCCGTGACGACTGGCACCGCTGGTGGCAGCGCTTCGAAGACCCGGCGCTGAACCGGCTGGTCGAGCGCGCCAGCGAAGATAATCTCGAACTGGCGATTCAGTTGGCGCGCATTCGCGAGGCCCGGGCCCAGCTGGGGTTTGCCGATGCCGAGCGCTTTCCCACCGTGGGCTATCAGGCCGAAGCCAACCGTGAGCGCACTCCGGGGGCGGCGCTGCCCATCGATGTTCAGCCCGTGCAGGAGCTGCTGACCTCCACCAACAACGTGCAGGAGCTGCTGACCTCCACCAACAACCAGTACTCCCTGGCCGCTAGCCTGGAGTATGAAATCGACCTGTGGGGGCGGCTAGCCAACCAGCGCGCTGCGGCCATGGCCGCCCTGCAGGAGAGCCTGTTTGCCAGAGACGCCGCCGAGCTGGGCGTGATCGGTGACGTGGTCACCACCTACGTCAGCCTGAAAAGTGCCGAAGCCCAGCAAGCGCTGATGGAGGAGACCCTGGCCGCGTACCAGGAGACCTATCGCCTTCAGGCGCTGCGCTTCGAGCATGGCGACATCAGCGAACTGGAACTGCGCCAGGCCGAAGCCGAGTGGCGCAACCTGCAGGCAGAGCTGCCGTCGCTCAAGCAGCAGGTGGAAACCCTGCGCGGGGCCCTGGGCACGCTGGTGGGCATGTCCCCCGATGAGCTGCTGACTACCCTGGACACCGGCACGTCGCGGCTGGACGACCTGGCCCAGCCGGTGGGCATACCTGCCATGATGCCGTCGGCGATGCTCCAGCGCAGGCCCGACATTCGCTCGGCAGAAGCGGCGCTGATCGCGGCCACCGCCCAGATCGGCGTGGCCGAGGCCAACCGCCTGCCGTCGCTCAATCTCAGCTCCTTTTTGGGCACTGCGGCCGCCAGCACCAGTGATCTGTTCAGCGATGTGGCCCGCACCTGGGGCGTCGGGGCCTCGGTGATGGGGCCGCTGTTCGACTTCGGTCGTAGCCAGTCCGGGGTGGAAAGCGCCGAAGCGCTGGCCGAACAGGCCGAAGCGCAGTATCGCCTGACCGTGCTGACCGCTTTCAACGAAGTGCGCGATGCACTCTACAGCTACGACTTCAGCGAGCGACGGCTGGCCGCCATCGACGAACAGCTGGAGGCCGTTGCCCGTACCCGGGAGCTGGCCGTGCTGATGTACGACCAGGGGCAGGTGAGCCAGCTGGAGCGCCTGGACGCCGAACGCAACCTGCTCTCGGCCCGTTTGGCCCAGGCCGGTGCGCGCCGTGAACAGCTGGCGGCCACGGCCACGCTGTTCAAGGCGCTGGGGGGTGGCTGGCAGGAAACCCCCGTTTACTGATTGCCGGTACGGTAACCACAGCCCGGGCGGCTCCGCTGGCCGCCCGCATCTGTTACCATGCTGCGCTTGCGATCACTTCATCTCTGGTTTTGCTGCCACTGGAGCTGCCATGCCTCCCAGCGCGTCCTCTGCTGCCGCTTCTGACTCCCTTGCCGCTTACCCCTGGCTGCCTGATATCGGCCCCGTCGATGCCGCCGCCGCTGAGCGCACTCGTGCCTACCTCGATACCTTGACCAAGCCGCCCGGCAGCCTGGGCAGGCTCGAAGCGCTGGCGATTCAGCTCAGCGCCATCACGGGCAGCGCCCGCCCTCGGGTGGATAGCCCTGCCGTGGTGGTGTTTGCCGCCGACCATGGCGTGGCCGCTGAAGGCGTGTCGGCGTTTCCACAGGAGGTGACCGCGCAGATGGTCGCCAACTTCGTTCAGCAGGGCGCGGCCATCAACGTGTTTGCCCGCCAGCTGGGAGCTCGGGTGGACGTGGTGGATGTCGGTGTGGCGTCGCCGCGACCGCTGCCGGGAGCCACCGATGCCCGCGTGCGTTCGGGCACGGCCAACATGCTGCACCACGACGCCATGCCGCTGGACGACGCGCGCCAGGCCATGCAGGCCGGCATGGCAGCGGTCGAGCGGGCCGTACAGGCGGGGGCCAATGGGCTCATCGTGGGCGAAATGGGTATCGCCAACACCACCGCCAGCAGCGCCATGCTGGCGGCCTTGCTAGGGGTGCCTGCCGCCCAGGTGGTGGGGGCGGGCACCGGTATCGACAGCACCCAGCAGGCCCACAAGGCGGCGGTTATCGAGCGGGCGCTGGCCAATCGCCAGGCGAATCCTGACGACCCGCTGGAGGTGTTGTGCAAGCTGGGCGGCCTGGAAATTGCCGCCATGGCGGGTGCGTACCTGGCGGCGGCGGCCCACCGCGTGCCTGCGGTGGTGGATGGCTTCATTGCCACGGTGGCGGCCCTGACCGCCTGCCGCATGGCCCCGGCACTGTGCGACTACCTGGTGTTTGGCCACCGTTCGGCGGAGCCGGGCCACGTCCTGGCGCTGGAAGCCCTGGCGGCGCAGCCGCTGCTGGCCCTGGAAATGCGCCTGGGCGAGGGCAGTGGGGCGGCGCTGGCTTACCCGCTGCTACAGGCCGCTGCCGCCATGCTCAGTGACATGGCCACGTTCTCCCAGGCGAGGGTGAGTGGCAAGGCACCATGAGCCTCGACTTGCTGAGCCTGCCCGCTCTGGCCGGATGGGTCGCGCTGGCCATCGTCATCGATTTGATCGTGGGGGACCCGCGCGCGCTGCCCCACCCGGTGGTGATCCTCGGCAAGGCGATTAGCGCCCTGGAGCACCGCTGGAACAAAGGCAGCCCCCAGCGGCGGCGCCTGTTGGGCGGGTGCCTTACCCTGGTGGTGGTGCTGGGCACCTTGTCGGTGGCCTGGCTGGGGCTTGCGCTGTTGTCGTGGGTGCACCCCTGGCTGGGGCTGGCCGCCGAGCTGTGGCTGCTGGCCACCACGCTGGCCATCAAGGGGCTGGCGGATGCCGGGCGGGCCATTGCCGCCCCGTTGCGGCAGGGCGATTTGCCCGGCGCGCGGCAGGCGCTGTCCAGAGTGGTGGGGCGTGATACCCAGGCTCTGGATGAAGCCGAGATTACCCGGGGCGCGGTGGAAACCGTGGCGGAAAACACCGTCGATGGCATTACCTCGCCGCTGCTGTTTGCGCTGCTGGGGGGCGCGCCGCTGGCGCTGGCCTACAAGGCCATCAATACGCTGGACTCCATGGTGGGCTACCGGAACGAGCGCTACGGCGACTTCGGCTACGCCTCGGCCAGGCTGGACGACCTTGCCAACTGGCTGCCTGCCCGGCTGACCGCCCTGTGCCTGTGGCTGGCGGGCGTGCTGTATGGGGTGTTTCACCGCTCACCTCTGCGCTGGCGGGGCGCCCTGGCGGCCACCTGGCGCGAAGCGCCCCGCCATCCAAGCCCCAACGCGGGTTGGCCCGAGGCGATGGTGGCGAATTTGCTGGGCGTCCAGTTGGGCGGCACCAACGTCTACCAGGGGCAAGTATCACACCGGGCCACGCTGGGCACCGCCCATGATTTACTGAAAGCCAGCCACATCACTACCACGATTTGGCTGATGCACGGGGCCTGGCTGCTGTTCTTCCTGCTGCTGCTCTTCCTGCAGCTGTGCCTCGTGATGGCTACGGGGGCCGGGTGATGCGCGACCAGCCCGGCAACCTGCCTCTCCATCATTGGCCAAGCCACGGTGGCCAGGCCGCCGCGCTGCTGCAGCGCTTTGGCCTGCCTGCCGACCACCCGCTGGAAGATATCAGCGCCAACCTGAACCCGCTGGGCCCGCCCGGCTGGGTAACCGGCTACCTGGCCCAGCGCCTGGCTGGGCTGGGCCGCTACCCCGAACCGGACTACCGCGCCGCCAGGCAGGCGATTGCCGAACACGCAGGCGTGGAGCCGGGGCAGGTACTGCTCACCAACGGCGGTGCGGAAGCCATCTTTCTGGCGGCGGCGCACCACGCTGGCCAGCAGGCGCTGATCGTCACTCCTACCTTTGGCGAGTATGCCCGGGCCTGCAACGCCCACGGTGTGCGCATCAGCGAGCTTGGCCTGTTGCCGGGCACCTTCGACCCGCCCGCGGCCGCGTTGCTGCAGGCGGCAGCCAGCGCTGATGTTGTGTTCGTCTGCCGCCCCAACAACCCCACCGGCACGCTGCTGCCCGTGGCGCTTATCGAGGCGCTGCTGGGCGCCTTGAAACCGGGGGCCTCGCTGGTGGTGGATGAAGCCTTCATCGACCTGGCATTGGAGGCTGCACCGCTGACTCCGCTGCTCCAACGCTACCCGGCGTTGATCCTGCTGCGCTCCATGACCAAATTCTTTACCCTGCCGGGCCTGCGGCTGGGCTACGTGCTGGCCGATGAGGGGCGTATCGCTCAGCTTCAGGCGCAGCAACCGCCCTGGAGCGTCAATCATCTGGCTGCTGAACTGGTGCCGCCGCTGCTGGCGGATGAGGGCTTTGCCCGGCGTACCCACCAGTGGTTGGCCCGTGAGCAGCCACGCATGGGCGCTGCCCTGGCCGCGCTGGGGCTGGAGGTGGTGCCCAGCCACAGCTGCTTTCATCTGGTGCGGCCTGGGGCCGCCCAGCGGCAGCGGGGCATTTCCAGTATCGTGCTGCTTGAGCGCCTGCTTCACCAAGGTATGCTGGCGCGACATACCCATGGTTTTGCTGGCCTGAAGGGTGGTTGGCTAAGGCTGGCGCTACGTGATGGTGTGACCAATGATCGGTTGTCAAAGGTGCTGAATGATTGTCTTTGTTAGTGGAGGGGCTCGGTCGGGCAAGAGCCTGGTGGCGGAGCAGTGTGTTCAGCAGTACGCCGACGGCAAGACGTGTTACTACGTGGCCACCGCCGACATCTACGATAGCGAAATGGCCGAACGGGTAGGCCATCATCAGGCCCGCCGCGCCAACCACTGGGTCACCCTGGAAGCCCCGCTCAACATCGAACAGGCCGTGGCCCAGGTGCCCAACGGCCATGCCGCCCTGTTGGACTGCCTGACCCTCTGGGCCAGCCAGGTGATGTTCAATACTCAGGAGGACGCCGCACCGGTCAGCGAAACGGAAGCCTTTGCGCTGTTGGTGCGTGCGCTTCACGATGCCCGCCGCCGGGGGGTGACGCTGGTGGTGGTCTCCAACGATCTCAACGAAGCGCTCCTGCCTGCCTCGGCAGAGGTGTGGCGCTACGTGGAATTCCTGCAAGGGTTGCACCGCTGGCTGGCGGCCCAGGCCGACCGGGTGGTGGAGGTGGTGGCCGGGCAGTCCATCGAATGGAAGGCGGCTGGCGCACCATGAAACACGCTCTGTACGGCATGCTGCTGGCGCTGCAGTTTCTGACGCGTCTGCCGCTCCCCGTTGCCTGCCCCTGGACACCGGCCACCCGGCGCTGGGCCATTCGCGCCTACCCGCTGGTGGGCCTGATGGTGGGGGCGCTGCTGGCCTGTGTCGCCCTGCTGTTGGGCCAGTGGCAAACCCCATCGCCCATCGCGGCGCTGGTACTGCTTAGCCTGTGGGTGGCCATTTCCGGTGGCCTGCACTTGGATGGCGTGATGGATCTGGCCGATGCGCTGGGTAGCAACCAGCCGCTGGAACGGCGCTGGGAGATCATGAAAGACCCACAAATCGGCAGCTTCGGTATGTTAGCGCTGCTGTTTTTGCTGGCCTGGAAGGGCGTGCTGCTCTGGGCGCTGCTGCAGTATCACGCGCCGCTGTGGTGGCTGATGGTGGTGCCCGCGTTGGGGCGTTGGGCGGGAGTCGCGCTACTTGTACTGACCCCATGCGCCCACTCACGCGGCCTGGCCTGGAGCTGGCAGCAGTCGCTCAGCTGCCGCGATGTTGGGCTAGCGCTGGTGCCGTTGCTACCGCTGGCGTTGGTATGGCCCGCAATGGCGCTATGGCTGGTCGCAGTCGCGTGTTGGTTAGCGCTGACGCGTGCGGCGCTGCTGCGTCTATTTAACGGCATTAACGGCGATATGGTCGGTGCCACCATTGAAGGAGGAGAGCTTTGGCTACTGGTCTTAATGTGGAGTTGGTGGCAGTTCGTCACGGTATCACCGCCTGGAATTTAGAGCGCCGTTACCAGGGCCAGCGGGATATTCCGCTGCTGTTTCCCGATGCGGAGGAAGGGCTGCTAACGCTTCGGAAAGCCCTGATGGATGAACGCTTTGACGCGATTTATGCCAGTGACCTTGGCCGCTGCCAGCAAACGCTGGCGTGGTCACAAGCAGCAAAACCGGGTATACCCGTCTATGCCGAACCGCGCCTACGGGAGCTCGATTTTGGCGAGTACGAAGGCAAGGTTTACGATGAATTAAAAGAATTGCCGCACTATCGCGCCTGGATTGATAGCGCCGGAGAGCTGCAAATTCCCGGTGGAGAGTCTTCTGGCCAGCTGCGCGAACGTCTAGATGCTTGGCTCGACGATGTCGCGACACACACTCAGCAGTATGGCTATCAAAAAGTGTTAGTGGTGACCCACGGCGGTGTGATTCGTGAGCTACGCCGCCGTTTTGAAACCCTCGATTTTTGGGAGGGAATTGTGCATCAGGCCCAAGGACGGCGCTGGCAGCTCGCGTATCAGGCAGGTGAGGATGGAAAAGGAGAATGGCAATGCAACTATTCATCGGCGGTGCCAGTGCAGGTAAGCGCGACGCTGTAAAACAACGCTTCCCCAGTGCGGTATGGTGGCGCTTAGCCCCTGGCCAGCGCCTTCATGAGGTCGCCCACGTCATGCTACCGAATACGCCGCTGGTGCTCCACGGCTTGTTTGAGTGGCTCACCGCCGCGCAGGATTCTGACTTCAGCAGCGACGAGTGGCGAGCCCAGTGGCGGGAAGATTTACAGCGCCTAAACCAAACCGCCGCAGAGGATAACGTCACGCTGGTGATTATTGCCAACGAACTGGGTCGTGGCCTGGTGCCCATCGCCCGAGACCAGCGCCGCCTGCGCGATTTAAACGGCTGGTTCACCCAGGATGCCGCCGCCCACGCTGAGCAGGTATGGTACGTGCGCCACGGCCTATTACAGGCGCTGAAAGGCTAGACGGTAAATTGACCAACCTCTAACAAGTTGCTAGTTTACGCGCACTCTCAGGTGCTGGTGGCACTAACGCCATCAATTAAACGGGAAGTTGGTGAACGTTTTTTGTGAATCCAACGCTGCCCCCGCAACGGTGATCGAGATAAGAACGGCTAGAGACGCCACTGTGCTTACGCATGGGAAGGTGGTCGTTCGGAAAGGTATGGCGCTTACGTTAAGCCGCCCCTTTCGCTCGTCAGCCCGGAGACCGGCCTAAGAGTGACGGCTAAAAAAAGCCAAAGATTACCGGCATGCGGAGGGCATGTGGAGGGCGAATACCAGTGGCTTTCAGCCGCTGTTTTCCCTTGTGTGCCCCTGCCCGGCCACTAAAAACACGCTGTGCGGGTGAGCACAGTGAGCAAGGGACCTTTCATGAACCACCGTTTTCACACCACCGCCACACGGGCGGCATTTGCGATGGCAGCACTGCCGCTGGCCATCTCCTTTTCAGCCCAGGCCCAGTACGCCGAAGCGACCACGGAATTAGCGGCGCTTGATCCTGTCGTTGTCACCGCTGCATTAGCGCCCCGCACCGCCAATGAAAGCCTCTCATCCGTTAGCGTGCTGGATGAAGCTACTTTTCGCCGCCAAGACCCCACCAGCCTAACCGATCTTCTACGCGGCCAGCCGGGCGTTGATGTCACCAGCAACGGCAGTTTTGGTAAAAGCGGCAGCGTTTCTTTGCGTGGTGCGCCCGGCGATGCAAACGTGCTAATGATAGATGGCATTCGGCTGCGTTCAGCCACAGCGGGTAGTGCCGCTTTTCAGTATTTAGATCCTCGTATGTTTGACCGCGCGGAAATCGTGCGCGGCCCGCGGGGTAGTCTTTACGGCGCGGATGCCGTTGGCGGCGTGATACAGCTCTTTACCCCTGATGGTGACGAACAAGGCCCGCAACCCAATATTTCCATCGGCGGTGGTTCATTCAATACCCAGCGGGTAAGTGCCGGTATTTCTGGACGCGAAGGCGGCACGCGCTACAGTTTTGCCGGTAGCCATTTCAATACCGACGGCCAGCCCATTCGTCGCGGTGGCGAAGACAAAGGCTACGACAACACCTCGGCGCTGGCCCGTGTTGCACACACCTTCGAGAGTGGCGCTGAAGTGGGCGTGCTGGCGCTGCGCGCTCGCGGCCACAACGAATATGATGGCGGTGAGAATGACTTCGTTCAGCAGGTGGCGGGTATTTACGGTGAGCTACCGGTAACTACTACCTGGCGCAGTCGGTTAACGCTAAGCGAAGCCCGCGATGAGCTGGACACGATGGATAACTTCGGTGGGTCGGTGATTGATACCCGCACCCAAACCGCTCGCTGGCAAAACAACATCCAGCTCGGCGCCCATGAGGTAATCGCGGGCGCTGAAATTAGCGAAGACCGCGTTTCAAGCACCAATGAGTTTGAGGTCACCAGTCGCGATAACACCGCGGTATTTACGCAAGCGCTGCTCGACTTTTCGCCGTTTGCTATTCAGGCAAGCCTGCGTTACGACGACAACGAGGCCTATGGCGATGAAGTGACCGGCAGCTTGGCGCTGGGCTACGAACTGGATAACTACCATACGCTGCGCGCCAGTATAGGCACGGCGTTTAAAGCCCCGAGTTTTAATGACCTCTATTGGCCGAACTCTGGCAACCCTGATCTCAATCCGGAAAAATCTGAAACCGTTGAAGTGGGCGTTCGCGGCCAGTACAGCCAGTGGTTCTGGGACGTGGCCGTCTTCCAAAACGACTACGACGACCTGATTGCCTGGGCGCCGACGCCAAGCGGTTTGTGGGCGCCACAAAACGTCAATAATGCGCGTATTCGCGGTGCTGAGCTTTCAAGCGGCGTAGAAGTCAACGACTGGGTACTGCAAGCTGCCTATACCTACCTGGACCCGGAAGATCAGGAAACAGGCAATCGACTAGCCCGCCGTGCTAGCCAAAGTGTGCGGCTAGATGCTGACCGCGAGCTTGGCGATTGGTCATTGGGAGGGTCGTTAGTAGCACAAGGTTACCGCTATGATAATGCCTCTAATACTCAGCGATTGGGTGGCTATGGGTTGGTTAATCTACGTGCGGGATGGCAGTTTGCACCGCTTTGGACGGCCCGTGTTACGGTAGAAAATGCCTTTGATAAAGAGTATGAAACCTCGCGTGACTACATCAACGCAGGCCGGGCAGGGTTCTTGAGTGTTCACTTTGGCCAGTAGCCAACGTGGGTTAATGCGCGGGGCCTTGGGCCTCGCGTTTTTGCTCATAGCCATACCTGTCCAGGGCCACGACCACTCACGCTGCGTGGTGGATGATCGTGACCGCGAAGTATGCCTGCACAACGCTGCACGGCGTATTGCCACGCTCTCCCCAGGGGCAACGGAGCTGACCTACGCCGCAGGCGCAGGAGATCAGGTCGTGGCCGTGGTGAGTTACAGCGACTACCCGCCGCAAGCCCAAGAAGTGGCTTCGGTGGGCAGCCATACGCGGATTGATTTAGAGGCCCTGGTCGGGCTTGCCCCGGATTTAGTCATCGGCTGGGTAACAGGTAACCCCGCCGAGCAGATGGAAACCCTAGAAGCGCTGGGCATGCCGGTGTTCTACATCGAGCCGCGTAGCGTGGAAGACGTCGCCCACACCATTGAGCGACTGGCCCGTTTAGCGGGAACTGAACCAACTGGGCGGCAGGCGGCTAGCGAGTTTAGAGACGGCATGGCCGCGCTCACCGCCCGCTACAGGGAGCGCGACCCGGTACCCACGTTTTATCAGGTGTGGGACGAGCCGCTGATGAGCGTTAATAACGAACATCTGATTGGTCAGGTAGTAGAGCTTTGCGGCGGCGAGAACGTCTTTGGCGAGCTGGAACGGCTGGTGCCAAGACTGGATGACGAAGCCGTGCTGGCCGCCAACCCCGAGGCCATTATTGCTGGAGGAATGGGGGAGGAGAACCGCCACTGGCTCACCCACTGGGAACAGTACCCCAATTTAGCCGCCGTAACGGGCGATAACCTCTATTTTGTGCCACCTTCTTTAATTCAGCGGCCCACTCCGCGCCTGTTGGAAGGCGCACAAATTCTGTGTGAGAAACTTGAACAAACTCGCCAAAAGCGCGGGGCCTCTTGATGGTGGCGCGCCTGTGGCACCCCCTTGGTCTGTTGGCGTTGATCGCCGTGGCCGCCATGCTATTGTCTCTGGCGGTGGGTAGCGCGCAGCTTTCGGCAGCGCAGCTCTGGGCGGTGGTGCAGGGCCAGGGCGATGCGCTGGCGCGTACCATGGTGATCGAGCTTCGCCTGCCACGGGCGCTTTCTGCCTTTGCGGTGGGCGGGCTGCTGGCGGTGGCCGGTGCCTTGATGCAGGTGCTGCTGCGTAACCCGCTGGCAGACCCCTACGTACTGGGGCTTTCCGGCGGGGCATCGATGGGGGCATTGGCGGCCATGTTGGCCGGGATGGGCGGTGTGCTTATTTCGGGTTCGGCATTTTTAGGCGCGCTGCTCTCTACGTTTTTAGTGTTTGGCCTAGCCCACGGCAGCGGCGGCTGGACGCCTGCCCGGCTGTTGCTGACGGGCGTGGTCGTGGCCGCGGGGTGGGGCGCAGTGATTACCCTGATGCTCGCGCTAAGCCCTGCCGAGCGGCTGCCGGGGATGCTCTACTGGCTGATGGGGGATTTATCCTACGCTCGCGCGCCGTGGCCGCCGCTGCTGCTATTAATCGCCACCTGTGTATTGCTGATACCCCTGGGGCGCAGCCTCAACGTACTGGCCCGTGGCCCCCAGCAGGCCGCCGCCCTGGGCGTGGATGTTCGCCCATTGGAGTGGGGAATTTACATTGCCGCCAGCCTCTTGACCGCCACCGCCGTGACCACCGCAGGCAGCATTGGGTTTGTGGGGCTAGTAGTGCCCCATATGCTGCGCCTGCTGCTCGGCAACGACCAGCGGCTGATTTTACCTGCCTGCGCCCTGGCAGGCGGCACGCTGCTGGTACTCGCCGATACCCTAGCGCGCACCATGATTGCCCCCGAGCAGCTCCCCGTAGGCGTGATTACCGCGCTGCTGGGTGTGCCCACCTTCCTCTTTTTGCTCTACCGGAGCCGCTGATGACCCGCTTGGCGACTCAAGACCTGATCATTAACGTGCCAGGGCGTAGCGAAGGCACGGCGCTGAACCTCACCATTGAACCGGGGCAGGTGTGGGGCGTGCTTGGCCCCAATGGCGCGGGTAAAACTACGCTGTTGCATACGCTGGCGGGGCTGAACGCCCCCCGTTCAGGGCAGGTGCTGATAGGCGACACGCCGCTAAGCCAGCTGCGCAGGCGGCAAGTGGCCCAACGCCTAGGGCTGGTGTTTCAAGAGCGGCTAGATGGCTTTCCCGCCACGGTGCTGGAGACCGCGCTGATAGGCCGCCACCCCTACCTTTCCCTGTGGCAGATGGAAGGGGCCGACGACTACGCCCGCGCCGAGGCCGCGCTGGCCGCGCTGGACGTGGCCCACCTGCGCGACCGCCTGGTGAACACGCTCTCCGGCGGCGAACGCCAGCGGGTGGCCGTGGCCACGGTACTGACCCAGGCCCCCAGCCTCTGGCTGGCCGACGAGCCCACCAACCATCTGGATCTGCACCATCAAAGTGCGGTGATGGCGCTGATGGCCGAACAGGCCGCCCAGGGCAGCGCGGTGATGATGTGCCTGCACGACCTCAACCTGGCCGCCCGCTGGTGCGACCACATTTTGCTGCTATACCCCAGCGGCGAAGCCTGCTGGGGCCCACGAGACACCATGCTGGTGCCCAGCGCCCTAGAGCGGCTCTACCAACAGCGGCTGGCTACGGTAGATGTGGATGGTGCGCCGGTGTTTGTGCCCATCCAGGCACCCCTTACCGACCATGAGTGATTTAAGGAAGAGACATGTTGCAAGGTAAAGCACACGCAGCGCTCATCAGCGCCCCCGGTTCGGGTCAGGGAAAATCCATGGTCACGGCGGCGCTGGCACGGCTGCACCGTAACGCCGGGCGCACCGTGCGGGTCTTCAAACACGGCCCCGATTACCTAGACCCCATGGTGCAAGAAGTCGCTTCCGGCCAGCCGGTGTATCAGCTTCACCCCTGGATGACCGGCGAGCACGAGTGCCGCTGGCGCTTAGCCAAAGCCGCCCAAGAAGTTGACGTGATTTTGGTGGAGGGCTCCATGGGGCTATTCGATGGCTCACCCTCCAGTGCGGACTTAGCCATCCTGGCGGGCATCCCCGCGCTGCCGGTGATTGATGCCTGGGGCATGGCGCAAACCTTTGGCGCGGTGGCCCAAGGCCTGGCCAACTACCACCCCGACCTCGCCATTCACGAAGTGATCGCCAACCGCATCGGCAGCCCCGGCCACGGCAAGCTGCTGAATGAGAGCATGCCGGAAGGCATTGCCCTGCTGGGGGCCATTCCCCGCCACGAGGCCATGCAGATCCCCGACCGCCACCTGGGCCTGGTGCAAGCCAGTGAGCTCAGCGGCCTGGATGCCCAGCTAGACGCCGCCGCCAAGGTGTTAGAAGAAGCTGGGCTAGGTCGCCTGCCTAAAGAGGTATCGCTAAGTGCTGACGCCCCCACGCCTGCACCGGACTATTTGCGCGGCGTGCGTATCGCCATCGCCAAAGACGACGCCTTCGCATTTATCTACCGCGCCAATCTCGATGTATTAGAGGAGATGGGCGCGGCGCTGCACTTCTTCTCACCGCTCAACGATTCTACACTGCCAGAATGCGACGCCCTCTGGCTGCCCGGTGGCTACCCGGAACTTCACGCCGCCCGCTTTACTGCTAATCAACCGATGCGAGAGGCGATCAGCGCCCACCACCGCGCAGGCAAACCGATACTCGCCGAGTGCGGCGGGCTAATGAGCTGCGTCGAGCAGCTGGTCGACGGTGAAGGCACAGGCCACACGATGATGGGGCTACTGCCCGGCACTGCCAAAATGGCCGGTAAGCTGACAGCACTTGGGCTGCAAAGCCTGCACACCCAAAGCGGCGAACTGCGCGGCCACACCTACCATCACTCGCTGCTGGACACCTCCATGCAACCGCTGGCCCGCACCCGCAAATTGGCTGGTAGCGAAGCCGAACCCATCTACCGTGAGGGCGCGCTGATCGCCAGCTATTTCCACGGCTACTTTCCCTCCGCGCCTAAATTGGTGGCGGATATTTTCACCGGCCAACTAATTCACCTAGCGGAGTAACGGGCAGGGGAGCGCGCAGCTATAAGCCCAAAAATATGGAAGGTTTTTCCATAAAGCAGCAGTGGGCTATCATAGAGCGGCGAGACACTCCCCAACCCTAAAGGAGCTACCATGAGCTTTTACGTCTACCTTTCCGGCGAGATTCACACTGACTGGCGCGAAGAGATCCAGCGCGGCGCAGAAGCCGCAGGCCTGGACGTGGTCTTCACCGCCCCGGTGACCGACCACGACGCCTCTGATGCCGCTGGCGACCACCTGGGCAAACCGGAGAACGGGTTCTGGCGTGACCACCAGTCCTCCAAAGTGAACGCCATTCGCACCCGCACCCTGATCGAACAAGCCGATCTGGTGGTGGTGCGCTTCGGCGACAAGTACAAGCAGTGGAACGCCGCCTTCGATGCAGGCTACTGCGCGGCACTGGCCAAGCCCTACATCACGCTGCACAGCGAAGAGATCGTTCACCCGCTGAAAGAAGTCGACGCCCAAGCGCAAGCCTGGTGCACCACCACCGATCAGGTCGTGGAAACCCTGCGTTACGTGCTGAAAGCGTAGCTCGTAAAACGTAAAACACCCCAAGGAGCCCCCCATGCGCGAAAATGCCAAAACCCCGGAACGCCATGCCCAGCGCATGGCGGCCAAGCAAAAAATCATGAACGAGCGCATTGCCCGCGCCGATAAAGAGCAGGGCATCTTGCTGGTGCTCACCGGCCCCGGCAAAGGCAAAAGCAGCTCCGGTTTTGGCATGCTCGCCCGCGCCCTTGGCCACGGCATGAAGGTCGGCGTGGTACAGTTCATCAAGGGCGCGTTCAGCACCGGTGAAGAAGCCTTCTTCCGCAACCTGCCCAACGTGGACTACCACGTGATGGGCGAAGGCTACACCTGGGACACCCAAGACCGCGCACGCGACGTCGCCGCCGCCAACGCCGCCTGGGAACAAGCCAAGCGCATGCTCCAAGACGACAGCTACCACGTGGTACTGCTCGACGAACTCAACATCGCCCTACGCTACGAGTACCTCGACCTAGACCAGGTCCTCGACGACCTACAAGCCCGCCCCGACATGCAACACGCCATCGTCACCGGCCGCTACGCCCCCCAACCCCTCATCGACCTCGCCGACACCGTCACCGAAATGAAAGTCGTCAAACACGCCTTCAAAGACCAAGGCATTAAAGCTCAGAAAGGCATCGAGCTTTGAAGTGAGGCGAAAAGTGGAAGGGGAGAGGAGTGACAGGTTAGTGCGAGACGTTGCGAACTGAGCCCCAACCACCCGCCGCGGACACCGGCACGAAGCCCCCATTGTGGGAGGGAGCTTCAGCTCGCGACGATCAAGCCACCAAACCTCACCCCACCCACCCTTGTGGCAGGAAGCTTTAGCTCGCGACAATCAAGCCACCAAACCTCACCCCACCCGCAGCGGCGGCCCGGCGCGAAGGCGGCCCCAGCCGCCCCGGCCCCGCCACATCCCCTCACTCACACTCCTCAAACCACTCCATCCTTTGACCCAACGCAATTTTTCCAAAAATCTACGTGACCAAAGCCAAATTTATCAATAGAGTATGATTAAACCGTAAAAAGCAGCAGGCACGCGAATTTTGGTTATGTGGAAGGGCGTATAATCACTGTTATGTGAACTATTTATCGTATACAGGTTAAGTCATGACAGAAGAGTTTGAACTTGAAATGAGCCCGTTGTCGCAGCCAATCACCGTGGATGGAAAAACTATCCAGGTTGATATTTATCGTGGTGATAAGGGTGGTTGGATACTGGAAGTTATCGACGAATCGAATAGCTCGTTGGTCTGGGATGACGAGTTTGATAATGATGCAGCCGCGCTAGATGAAGTGAAGCGAACCATTGAAGCTGATGGCATCGACAGTTTAATTGAATGAGGCAGGTTCATTTGAATCGTTCACATAACCAGTCGCATCAGCACGCACCTGCGGTGCTGGACACTCACGCTGTTCGTGCCGCTGTGCTCGGGCGTTAGCTTTCAAGGAGTCCATGTGCGAGCAACTGAAATCCTGAATGAAATTGAAGAGCTCACGCGAGATCTAGAGAATGCCATTCGGTCTCATGGCCCTGAGATGGTTGCCGCATTTATGGAGCGTAAATCTGCTGTAATTAACGCAGCGAATCTCCAATGGAAATTTGACACTCAGCAACTGGTGCAGCCCAGCAGAGATGAGCTTCAGCAATTAGATGATTATGTTGGCGTATCCTCATTTATTTCGGCTTGGTATCACCTTGCAGGTATGAAGGCCAAGCGAGACAAAGCGGCGCATTCGTGCTCAACCCTCATTGCAGGCTTAGGGTTTGAGGCTGAGAAAGTGTTGGCTCAATACATTTCAGCAGAGCGCTTGTGGAGGTCTGAACTCAAACAGGCTGGTCTAGCTCCACGAAACCGAAAGTTAATAAAAGTGATGCTGATTATCGCGGCGGCGGCCGGTGTTGCGTACTTTACCATCAAATAGCCCGATAGATTGAGAGCTAACAAGTTGCTCCACGCGGAAAAATTACTCGCTGCGCGCCCAATTTTCCGGTGAGCAAGGCGTTA
>NZ_JBSXNN010000044.1:0-38563 GCF_056857635.1 Vreelandella sp. L-15
CGGTTATTGGATCTGACCAGGGTCAGAACCGGCATCACTGTCCCCGAATTCGGGGTAAGTTAATGGCATGAGCCGTATACGTGGTCCGTATGTACGGTTCTGTGAGAGGGATGAGGCGGAGACGCCTCACCCTACTCGCTATATCTATCGGCACGGCGCCCCGCATGTGATGGTATGCCGTTGAAGGCGAGTTGCGTTACCATAGGCACACACAACGCCGAAGGTTTGGCGCTACGTTTTAAGTCATCACGTTGTACCATCTTAGAGAACTCCATGTCTGACGCCCAATTAGCGCGCGAAGCTGAGCTACGCCGTACCTTTGCGATTATTTCGCACCCTGACGCCGGTAAAACCACAATCACAGAAAAGATGCTGCTGTTTGGAAATGCCATCCAGTTGGCGGGGTCTGTGAAAAGCAAACGTAATGATCGTCATGCTACGTCTGACTGGATGAAGATGGAGCAAGAGCGGGGCATCTCGGTGACCACGTCGGTGATGCAGTTCCCCTATGGTGGGCGTATCGTCAACCTACTGGATACGCCGGGGCACGAAGACTTCTCTGAAGACACCTACCGCACGCTGACGGCGGTTGATTCCGCGCTGATGGTCATCGACGGTGCGAAAGGCGTCGAGGATCGCACCATCAAACTGATGGAAGTGTGTCGTCTGCGCACTACGCCTATCCTCACGTTTATCAACAAAATGGACCGCGATATCCGCGATCCTATTGAAGTGATGGACGAAGTAGAAACGGTATTGAACATCCAATGTGCGCCCATGACATGGCCCATTGGCATGGGGCGTCACTTTAAAGGGGTTTACCATCTCTATAACGATGTTATTCATCTCTATACCCAGGGTCAGGGCAGTCGCATTCCTGATGACAAGCGTATTGAGGGGCTAGATAACCCAGAAGTTGACGCCGTGCTAGGTGAAGAGCAGGCGGAAGAGCTGCGTATGGAAGTAGACTTAGTACGGGGTGCTTCCCATGAGTTTGACTTGGAAGCCTATCGTCGTGGTGAGCTAACGCCGGTCTATTTTGGTACCGCTATGGGTAACTTCGGTGTGCGTGAAATGCTAGACGGCTTTGTCGAGCACGCGCCGGCTCCGCAGCCACGTGAAACTGATACGCGTGAAGTGACCGCCCACGATGATCGCTTCACTGGATTCGTATTTAAAATTCAGGCCAATATGGACCCGAATCACCGGGACCGTATCGCCTTCCTACGGGTGTGTTCCGGCAAGTACGAAAAGAACATGAAAATGCGCCATGTGCGCATTGGTAAAGACGTCAAAATCGCTGACGCCCTGACCTTTATGGCCTCAGACCGCTCTCAAGTGGAAGAGGCATGGCCGGGCGATATTATTGGCCTGCATAACCACGGCACTATTCAAATTGGTGATACGTTCACCGTGGGTGAAGATATGCGCTTTACCGGCATTCCTCACTTTGCGCCTGAACTTTTCAAGCGCGTGCGCCTGAAAGATCCGCTCAAGATGAAAGCGCTACAGAAAGGCCTGCAGCAGCTGTCGGAAGAGGGTGCCACCCAGGTCTTTATGCCGATGGATAACAACGACCTGATTCTAGGGGCGGTTGGTACGCTGCAGTTTGATGTTGTCGCTCACCGCTTGAAGGAAGAGTATAAGGTCGACTGTATTTATGAAGGCGTCAACGTGCAAACCGCCCGCTGGGTGTATTGCAACGATGCCAAAATGCTTGAAGAGTTTAAGCGCAAGGCCAGTACTAATCTCGCCATTGATGGCGGCGGTTACCTGACCTACATCGCGCCTACGCGGGTTAACCTGCAAATGACCCAGGAGCGCTGGCCGGATATTCGCTTCCAGCCTACCCGCGAGCATTAAACCCCTTAAAGAGGGCAATATGCTGATAGACGCCCACTGCCATTTGGATGTAGCGGAGTTCGACACGGATCGTGATGCCGTGATCGCCGTCGCCCAGGCAGTGGGCGTTTGCCGTTTTATTGTACCTGCCACGGTACGCGCGCGTTGGCAAAACGTGCTGGCGTTGGGTAAGCGTGACGATGTCAGCATCTGCTTAGGGCTTCACCCGTACTTCATTGAGCAACACCAGCCAGATGATTTGAAAGCGCTCGAAACCCTCATACTTCAGCAGCTTGCTGGCGCTTGCCCAGCCCGGCCAGTCGCCATTGGCGAATGTGGTATTGATGGTCGCTTTACGGATAGCCTGGACGAGCAATGGCACTACTTCGATGAGCAGTTAAACATCGCTAAACGCTGCAAGCTGCCTGTGGTGGTGCACTGCGTTAAGGCAAATGATACGGTCAGCAAGCGGCTTCGTCAGCAAGCGCTGCCAGCTGCCGGGCTCATTCACGCCTTTTCCGGTTCTTACGAGCAGGCCGTCAAGTTTTTGGACCTTGGTTATGTGCTGGGGCTTGGCGGTGCTGTGACCTATGAGCGCGCTCAAAAGTTACGCCGTGTGGTGGCAAAACTACCCGATGATGGGTTTGTGCTGGAAACCGACAGCCCCGATATGCCGTTAAGCGGTTATCAGGGCCAGCGGAATGAGCCTTCTCGGGTAATGCTGGTGGCTCAGGAGGTGGCGAGGCTGCGTCGGCAATCTTTTGATACCGTGGCAGCGCTGAGCAGTGACAACGCCGCACGAGTATTTAAGTTAACAGGCGATGAGACCAATTCCTGACCTCAAGCAAGCTGAGCCGCGATCTGCTCCGGGTCCAAGCGCTCAATGGGGTAGGGCATCTCATACAGCGTGATAGGCTGCTGTTGCCAATAAACTGCTAAATTATCTTCCATGACCTTGGTGTTCATCACCGCTAGCAACTCTACCTGCTGCTTGCCGCTAAATGCGCTGCTGACCACTTCTCCCAACGTCTTACCGTTGTCATCAAGCAGTGACTCGCCAATCTCAGGAAGGGTGGCCGCATTAATACTAGCGTGAACTAAGCGTTTTTTCACTTGGCCACGAAAGTGAGCGCGGGCGACGACTTCTTGACCTGTATAGCACCCTTTTTTAAAGCTAATGCCGCCTAATGCTTCCCAGTTCAGCATTTGGGGGAGAAAGTGATCCTGCTGTTTAGCGGTAAGCCAAGCAAGACCGCTGCGAATATCTGCAAGCTGCCACTCGTTGTGTAATGCATCATCACTGTTGACGAGGTCGCTGGCATCCTTTTCAAACATCAACAGCCAACGGGGTTTGCCGGGCATCCGCAACGCCGTTCCCTTTGAACTGGTAGTGTGGGTATAAGGTTGGTCGGGCAGCGTGATGTCTAGTTGATTGGCAAGCGTATCTGCAGGCTCGCTGGCGCCTGCAAACGTGACGCTGCCTATCACTGAAAGCTCTGCTTTATAGAAAGCGGCAAATTTTTTCAGATGGGTGAGCAGTCCGTCCGCAAGAGAGGCATCTAGTACCAAGCGGAAATGGTCGCTGCCGAGCCTCAATAACTGCCCATTGGCCAACATGCGCCCTTTAGGGGTACAGAAGCAGGTGAGCGGTGCGAAAGTGCCATTCGCCAATCCCACCTGTGCGCTAGCTTGGCCCTGTAAGAATTTCTCCGCATCGGCCCCTTTAATATCGAGCGCGGCATACTGGGTCAAACGTACGGCGCTGGGGGGCTGCGTGTTCGCGGTGGCCATAGTCACTCCTGGGCGTAGTTAGTGGGATGTGTCAGTAAAGCGTGCTTGTAAAAGTGTGGGCAGGATAGGCAGATTGCAAGGCCTTGGGAGCATGCTAGACTCTTTGTTCTGTATCAGGTTTGCATAGGTAATTTCCTGTATACAGTCCCATTGTATGTGAGTTGACAATTATTCAGCAAAGGACGCGGCATGGCAGTTCAATCATTAAGCTTTCAAGGCGTCACTACCGCCGAACAAGTTAACAAAATCACCACCGCACTGATGATGCTTGACGGCGTCGATAGCGCCGAAGTGGGGCGCTATGGGGCGGAAGTGGAGGGTCGTGCTAAGCGAGAAGCGCTAATTAAAGCGGTTGAAAAACTTAATCTTCGCATCAAGGTATCGTAATGCATCCGCCTATCGTGGTGATTAGCGAACGAAATAGTGTTTTTCGTCAGCGTATCGAGGTAAGTGGTATGGAAGATCTCTATGCCGACGTACCCACTGCGGTGGGGGGCGATGATAGTGCCCCGGACCCCCACGACTATTTCGATATCGCGTTGGGAACCTGTAAGGCAATTACGGTCCAAATGTACGCCAAGCGCAAACAGTGGCCACTGGAAGGCATCACCGTCAAGGTTCAACGTGACGATAGCGAGGAGCGCAAAGGTGTTTACAAGCTAGATGTGACGTTAGAATTGCATGGCATCAGCGATCCAGAACAGCGAGCAAAGCTGGAAGACATTAGCCACCGCTGTCCGATTCAGCGCCTGATGACCCAGGCAACGATAGAGATAGCGACCCATACCGCGTAGGCCTACTTCCTCAACAGGAGCAACGATGAGCAAGGAATTTCGTCTGCAGTCAAAATTTCAGCCTGCGGGCGACCAGCCTGCGGCCATACGCGGGTTGATCAGTGGTTTGGAATCCGGGCTTGCCCATCAAACGCTGCTCGGGGTCACCGGTTCAGGTAAAACCTTCACCATGGCCAATGTGGTGCAGCAACTTCAGCGGCCCACCATCGTGATGGCGCCGAACAAAACCCTGGCGGCACAGCTGTACGGCGAATTTAAATCGTTTTTCCCCGATAACGCTGTTGAGTACTTCGTCTCCTACTACGACTACTACCAGCCCGAAGCCTATGTGCCCTCGTCAGATACGTTTATTGAGAAGGATGCCTCAATCAATGACCATATTGAGCAGATGCGTCTTTCCGCTACGAAAGCGTTACTGGAGCGCCGTGATGCGCTAATCGTGGTATCTGTATCGGCGATCTACGGTTTGGGTGATCCAGACCAATACCTGAAGATGCGGCTGCACTTCACTCGTGGTGAGCTGATTGACCAACGCGCCTTCCTACGCCGCTTGGCAGAGCTGCAGTACACCCGCAACGATATGGATTTCCGTCGCGGTACTTACCGCGTGCGCGGCGACGTGATTGATATCTTCCCGGCGGATTCGGATGAGGAAGCGGTGCGCGTTGAGCTTTTCGACGACGAAATCGATTCTATCCGTTTATTTGACCCGCTCACTGGCGATGTGCGCGGGCAAGTCCCAAGGATGACGATTTACCCAAAATCCCACTACGTGACGCCTCGTGAGACCATTCTAGAAGCCATCGACTCCATCAAAGCAGAGCTCAAAGAGCGCTTGGAGTGGCTGCGTAAGCACGAGCGTTTAGTAGAGGCCCAGCGGCTTGAGCAGCGTACGCTTTACGATATTGAGATGATGCTGGAGCTGGGGTACTGCAACGGTATTGAAAACTACTCTCGCTACCTCTCTGGCCGTGCACCTGGCGAGCCACCGCCCACGTTTTTTGATTACCTGCCGGATGATGCGCTGCTGTTTATCGATGAGTCACACGTGAGCGTGCCTCAAGTAGGCGGGATGTACAAAGGCGACCGTTCGCGTAAAGAGACACTGGTCGAGTATGGTTTCCGCCTGCCGTCAGCGTTGGATAACCGCCCCATGAAGTTTGAGGAGTGGGAGGCTATATCGCCACAAACGATCTTCGTATCCGCAACACCAGGCAACTATGAAGCTGAGCACGCAAGCCAGATCGTCGAACAAGTCGTTCGGCCAACAGGGCTACTGGATCCGCAAGTTGAAGTACGCCCGGCCAGCACGCAAGTCGATGATCTGCTGTCGGAGATCGGTTTGCGAACAGCGGTAGGCGAGCGGGTGCTCGTTACTACTTTAACCAAGCGCATGGCAGAAGACCTGACTGATTACCTTGATGAGCATGGTATTCGCGTGCGCTACTTACATTCCGATATTGATACGGTCGAGCGGGTGGAAATTATCCGTGACCTACGCCTGGGCAAGTTTGACGTGCTGGTGGGCATCAACTTGCTGCGGGAGGGGTTGGATATTCCTGAAGTCTCTTTGGTGGCGATTCTGGATGCCGATAAAGAGGGTTTCCTGCGCGCCGAACGCTCGTTAATTCAAACCATTGGTCGTGCAGCGCGTAACGCCAACGGTAAAGCGATTTTATATGGCGACCGCATTACGGACTCCATGCGGAAAGCAATTGATGAGACCGAGCGTCGACGCCATAAACAGATGGCGCATAACGAGAAGCACGGCATTACCCCCACGACGGTTACCCGCTCGGTTGCAGATATTCTAGAAGCCGCGCAGACGCCAGGTAAGAAGAGCAGTCGGCGTAAGGGCAATGAGCGTAAGGTGGCCGAGCTTAAAGGCGGTTACGATGTGACCGCCATGAGTAAGCAAGACTTGCTCACGGCCATTAGTAAGCTTGAAGATGCCATGTTTGAAGCGGCTCAAAATCTCGAGTTTGAAGAAGCGGCGCGGTTGCGCGACCAGCTCCATCAAATGAAAGAGAAGCAGCTGGCGCTAGGATAAGCGATGTCTGAAGATCCAGAGATTCGCCGCGCAGCGATCGCATTGAAAAACAGATTGGCGGTTCAGCGTATTTGAGCTCGCCGGGCTCTCGTGCCATCGTTGCGGCAGTGTGATTGAGCGCATGATGGTCGGGTCTCGGCGGCTATACTCTTGCCCACAATGCCAGCCTTCTCCTTAGGATAAATTTTATACCGTTATCTTAATAGCTATGTTCAAACAATCAGACCAAAGCGCTACGTAACAGCAAGCGGTTACTCGGTGCATTGGCTGCCGCGTGAGTCTCAATACGGTATACTTCCCGCACACTTAGACGGCCGCGAAGGCTGCAGCCAAGACGATAACCAAGGAGCTGTTAATCCATGACCGTGATTCGCCAGGACGACGTGATCCAAAGCGTTGCCGATGCTCTGCAGTACATCTCTTACTACCACCCGAAAGATTTCATCGATGCAATGGCCGCCGCTTACGAGCGTGAAGAGAACCCCGCTGCAAAGGATGCCATCGCTCAGATTTTGATTAACTCGCGCATGTGCGCAACAGGGCACCGCCCAATTTGCCAGGATACCGGCATCGTGACAGTGTTCGTTCACGTAGGTATGAACGTCACATGGGACGCCGAGCTAAGCCTCGACGACATGATCAACGAAGGCGTGCGCCGCGCCTACCAACTGCCGGATAACGTACTGCGCGCCTCGGTTCTTGCCGACCCGGATGGCAAGCGCCAGAACACTAAAGACAACACGCCCGCCATCATTCACCACAAAATTGTGCCGGGCGATAAGGTCGATATTCATGTGGCAGCGAAGGGCGGCGGTAGCGAGGCGAAATCGAAGTTTGCCATGCTCAACCCCTCCGATAGCGTGGTCGACTGGGTGATGGAACAGCTTCCCAAAATGGGTGCTGGCTGGTGCCCGCCGGGTATGCTTGGCATTGGTATTGGCGGTACCGCTGAAAAAGCAATGGAAATTGCCAAAGAAGCGCTATTAGATCCTATCGATATTCAAGAGCTTCAGGCCCGTGGCGCAAGCAACCGTGCCGAAGAGCTGCGCCTTGAGCTGTTCGATAAGGTGAACAAAAGCGGTATTGGTGCCCAGGGCCTAGGTGGCCTGACCACGGTGCTGGATATCAAAGTCAAAGATTATCCGACCCACGCTGCCAATAAGCCGGTGGCGATCATTCCCAACTGTGCAGCTACCCGGCATGCGCATTTCACGCTGGATGGCTCTGGCCCTGTAGCCTTGCCGGCTCCGAAGCTGGAAGACTGGCCGGAGATTACCCGTGAAGCAGGCGATAACGTCAAGCGTGTCAATTTAGACACTGTCACGCCCGAAGAAGTCAAAACCTGGCAGCCCGGTGATACACTGCTGTTAAACGGCAAACTGCTGACGGGCCGCGATGCTGCCCACAAGCGTATGGTGGATATGATCGCCAAAGGCGAGCCGCTGCCGGTCGACATGAAAGGGCGCTTTATCTATTACGTTGGCCCAGTCGACCCGGTCGGCAATGAAGTGGTTGGCCCTGCAGGCCCCACCACGGCCACACGCATGGACAAGTTCACTCGGACGATGCTGGAGGAGACTGGTTTGCTGGGTATGGTCGGCAAAGCAGAGCGCGGCCAAGCTGCCATTGAAGCGATCCGTGACAACCAAGCAGTGTATCTCATGGCGGTGGGTGGCTCTGCTTATCTGGTTGCCCAAGCGATCAAAAAGTCACGCGTGGTGGGCTTTGAAGACCTGGGAATGGAAGCCATCTACGAATTTGAGGTGGAAGACATGCCGGTCACGGTAGCGGTAGATAGCCAAGGCACCTCTGTTCACCAGACAGGCCCGGCTAAATGGAAAGAAATTATTGCCGAAAAAGCATGATACGCTGAGGTGATATAGGCGTTGCTTAACCACAGGAGCCCCGTTCTAACGGGGCTCCTGTTTATGGAGTAGTCAGAAATAACAGGTCCTAACGGATGGTGAGGAATAGCGAATGGCCTCTTGGTTGCTAGGGACAGGGATCATGCTGATTCACGTGCTGGGAATGATCTCGGCGGTGATGGCATTAATGTCGAGCCGTACGTCACAGGGTGCAGTGGCGTGGATTATCTCACTGCTAACCTTTCCCTATGCGGCGGTGCCAGTGTACTGGCTGTTTGGCAGGCCACGTTTTTATGGGTATGTGACGGCAAGAGGTGCCAGGGATTCGGTGTTGCGCCGAGTGCTCGTTCGCTATCGACATAACGTAAAGCCCCATGTCGCTATTTCCGACAATACCGATATTCAAGCGGTTGAACAATTAGCGATGATGCCGCTGACGAAAGGCAATAGCACCGAGCTGTTAATTGATGGCGATGCCACTTTTGACAGCCTATTTGCAGGTATTAATCAAGCGCAGGATTATCTGCTGATCCAGTTCTTTATCGTTCGCGATGATGAGTTAGGCAGGCAGCTCCAGCAGCATCTGATTGCAGCGGTTAAGCGCGGTGTGCGCGTTTATTTTCTATATGACGAAATTGGTAGCCGTAAACTAAATGACGGCTATTTAAATGAATTAAGTACAAGTGGCGCAGAGGTCACACCTTTCCGCTCATCACGCGGGCTAAAACACCGCTTTCAGCTCAATTTCCGTAACCATCGAAAAATTGCCGTAGTAGATGGCAAGCAGGGGTGGATAGGCGGCTTTAACGTCGGCAACGAGTATCTTGGCAAAAGTGCTAAGCACGGCCCTTGGCGAGACACCCATTTGAAAGTGCAGGGGCCGTGTGTACTAGGGCTGCAAGAAGCCTTTTGGGAGGATTGGCACTGGGCAACAGGCGATGTCATTACCTTGAACTGGCACGCGGAAAGTCACCCACAGCAAGATCAGCAAGTGGTGATTGTGCCTTCCGGCCCAGCCGATAAGCAGGATACGGCTGGATTACTTGTTCAACAGCTGATTCATAGCGCCAACCAGCGGTTTTGGGTTACGAGCCCCTATTTCGTACCTGATCAGGGCGTCCAAGACTCTTTACGATTGGCAGCTATGCGAGGCGTCGACGTGCGCGTGATGATCCCGGAGCGCCCCGACCATTTGCTGGTATTCCTCTCTGCGTTCTCTTTTTTGCCGGATATGTTAAAAGCGGGTGTGAAAATATACCGTTATCAACCTGGGTTTTTACATCAAAAAGTCATGCTTGTCGACCATTCATCCGCCACTGTAGGTACGGTAAATCTGGATAATAGGTCGTTTCGGTTAAATTTTGAAATCACTGCGTTCATTCCCAGCGCCGATTTTGCCAACGATGTTGCCACCATGCTGGAAGCTGATTTTTCCAAGTGCCGCCGAGTGACTCTCGATGAAGTGAGTCAGCGCCCCATGTGGAAAAAAGTCGTGTCCCGTGCTGCTTATTTGATGGCACCCGTACAGTAATCGTTTGCCCCAACCAAATGACGCAAGCCATCAACGTTCAAATAACAGGAGTCATGGGTGAATCTAGAAACAAAATGGCTAGAAGACTTCGTCGCACTGGCGAATACCCGCAGTTTTTCTGCCTCTGCCCGACAGCGCCATGTCACCCAGCCTGCGTTTAGTCGGCGTATTCGGGCATTAGAGCAGGCAGTTGGCGTTACCTTAGTGGACCGATCAACGACGCCGATTGGCTTAACCTCAGAAGGGCAGCTATTTTTGGTGACCGCCCGCAACTTAGTTGAACAGTTAAACGAATCGCTCAGCCATTTGCGAGGGCTCTCCATTGCCAACGAAGCATTGGATATCGTCGCGGCGCACTCGTTAGCGCTCAGTTTTTATCCGCCGTGGATCTCTAGGCTACAAAAAGGGCTAGGGGAGTTGCCAACGCGTTTGGTTGCCATGAACGTCGGTGAAGCCATTCATGTGCTGCGTGAGGGGAACTGTGACTTAATGCTGGCTTACTACGACCCTTTCGCCACAATGCAATTAGATGCGGAGGTATTTCCTTCGTTTTCGATCGGCAAGGTCAAGATGCTTCCTGTTTCGCTGCCTGACGAGCATGGGAAACCGTTGTTCTCTTTGCAGCGCGATAGCTCCATTCCTTATCTGGCCTATACTCAGGGGGCGTTTCTAGGTCGCAGCGTGCGGATGCTGCTGAAAAACGACCCGCTGCGCATGAAGCTTAGAACGGTCTACGAAACCGCCATGGCTGAAGGTTTGAAGGGCATGGTATTACAGGGCGTAGGGGTTGCCTGGATTCCTGATTTCTGTATTCGTGAGGAGCTAAAAACCGGTAAGCTTGTGCGAGCAGGCGATGAGAGTTGGGACATTCCACTGGAAATTCGCCTCTATCGCTGCTCGCTGGTCCACAAGCCGGGAGTAGAGCGCTTATGGCGGCAGATGATGAAACTGCCGCGTGATTTCCTGCAGGCTTAAAGAGAGCCAAAATCGGCGGGTAAGCCAAGGAAATTCTGAATAATAAAGAAGTGATCCTCAAAGAGGCTCTCTGGCTCCAAGTCGGCGAGTGCCACCCAGCGGGCATGGTCGCCGCCCTTAACGGGTTTAAGGCGCGGCAGCTGCTGGTCAGGCCGCAAAGCAAAGTAGAAAGCTTCGGCTAGTGTGCGACCTCGCCAGCTACGGTGGGGCTCATCAAACAGCCGCTGGCCACGCAGAGAGCCTTTCAATACCGGTTCTGGCACTTTTAAGCGCAACCGTTCGCGCAGCTCACGCAAACAGGCATCTAGTAATCGCTCATGGGGATTGATAAACCCACCGGGCAGCGCGAATAGGCCTTTCCCAGGAGCCGCAGTACGCTTCACCAGTAATACGTGCCCTGATTGCACAACAACCGCGTTAACGGTGACAAAGATAGGGGTGTAGGGTGCCTGTGACCATGCTTGTCGATACTGATCGAGCAACTGCTGCTCTTCCAATAGTCGATGATAGTCCTCGCCTTTGCAGAATTTACTCACGCTTTCTACCACGCCAGGGGGCAAGTCATGGTAAGCCCCCGTACTGAGATAATCATCGGTTGAGCCAGGTGAGCGGAAAAGCCGCTCTCTAATTTGGCTGGCCGAAATGCCCTCCACGAGCGGTACGCTCACCGACTCCCATTGGGGAAAAAGCGATAAATAGTAGCTGGACTGCCCACGACTTGCGCCGATGAGACCAATCCTTGGCAACCGTGCATTGGCGGGAGCTGCTAAATCGCGCACTTTCCGCTGTACGTCCCTGACCCATACATCGTCGTTGTAAAGCGCATCCAGAAGCGGAGTGATTTCAAGTCGTTGATTATCCGCATTATCAAATCCTGAGCGGATCATGGCTTGGCGCTCATCAAAATGCCACGGGTTACGAAGCGAGCGCGCCTGCCAGGAGGAGCCCACCATGACGATTACCTGTCGAGCCTGTTTAAGGGCTTCGCGGATGATGGCAAGGTGGCCTAAATGGGGAGGCTGAAAGCGACCAATAAATACTAAGCAATCAAAGTCATAAGACGTTACAGACCGAGCTGCATCTGAGTTCATTGCGTGTCCTTGATTGCTGAAAATGTGAGAATAAAGCGTTGCCATTATGGTCGGCCCCATCAGCCTCTGCAACGCAATCATACCTGCGCTGAGCGTTTTCATTGGGTATGCTTATTGATTAATCAGTATATAAGCGTTGTATGAAAACTCTGTGATTTGCTTTTAAGGGAATGATGATGCTTAAGCGCACGCTCGTTTTTTGGTGGAAGGTAATTCAAGATGCAACGTCACTCTGGCTTGAGCGTAACGCGTTTAGCTACGCTGGGTCGCTGGCGTTCTACACGCTGTTCTCGTTAGCTCCCACGGTGATTATTGCGGTTACAGTGATTGGCGTGGTCCTCGGCGAAGAGGCGGCTCATGGTCAGATCGTGGCGCAGTTACAAGGAACCTTAGGCACAGAAGCTGCCTTGGCAATAGAGCAGGCGGTTGCCCAGTCTCGCATTGAAGAGTCGGGGGTTCTGCCCACAATTCTTGGCTTTATTGCCCTTGTAATCGGTGCAACGACCGTATTTGCGCAGATGCAGTTCTCGCTGAATACCATTTGGGGGGTTAGAGCGAAGCCAAATAGCAACAGCGCACTTATTTTTATCAAAAACCGTTTGTTATCGTTAACCGTTGTACTGTCTATCGGCTTTATTTTGCTGGTGTCGCTAGTGCTTGGAGTGGTGCTTCGCGGCATGCTAGGCGCGACAAACGGCCTGTTGCCATTTGCAAGCCTACTAACCACCACCGCCGAGTCGTTAATATCGCTTGCCATGGTCGCTCTGCTGTTTGCGACTATTTTTAAAGTGCTGCCCGATGTAGTGCTTCGCTGGCAGGATGTATTCATTGGTGCGGTGGTGACAGCAGTGCTGTTTACCATTGGTCGCAGTGTTATTACCATTTACCTCGCCTACACGGCCACGGCATCCACCTATGGTGCGGCGGGTTCGGTGGTTATGATTTTACTATGGGTATACTACAGCTCGCTTATCTTACTCTTTGGTGCAGCGTTCACGCGCTCGTTGCTACTACGACGTGGGCGTCCACTGGTGCCCCGCAATAGCGCTGTTCTGGTTAAGCATGAGCTGCTTTAACGACGGAGGAGTTTGTCATGGCCCATTGCTGCGTACGTGCCTACATAACAGGAAAAGTGCAGGGAGTATGGTACCGGCGTGCCACTCAAGAGCAGGCATTGATGCGTGGCTTAACCGGCTACGCTAAGAACCTGCCTGATGGCAGGGTTGAAGTGCTAATGTGCGGGCCCTCTTCAGCCGTTGCCGAGCTTAGCCAATGGCTTTGGCAGGGCCCAGAAGGGGCGCGGGTGACCCATGTCACACTTGAAACACTGGATGCTCATCACTACGCTCCTGACCACTTTTCGACCTATTAGGCACACGTTTAGTGTGCCTAGCTGGCAAGTTAGTGATTCTCTGTCTGCCACGCACGAATATTGTCGGCGGTTAAGCCGACGATGTTTTGCCGTGCTTCGGGCGTGATCCACGCGTTGTGCGGCGTGACGATCAGATTGAGGGGTTCTGCATTCGCCAGCGCATCTAATAGTGCGTGTCCATCTTTGGGTGGTTCGACAGGTAGCACATCGACGGCTAGACCACCGATGCTACCGCTACGAAGCGCTTCCAGCGCGGCTTCTTCATCAATAATACCGCCACGAGCGCAATTGACGATTAGCAGCGACGACTTGGCTTTCGCTAGACGCTCTTTGTTGAGAAGGTGCTTAGTAGCATCGTTCAGTGGGCAGTGCAGGCTAATCACATCTGCCGAGGGCAGTAGGTCATCCAGCGAAGGTCGCTGATCGTTTTGCTCGTTGCCAGGACGGGCGGCAAACGTGACCTGCATACCAAACGCCTCTGCAAGCCGAGCCACTTCAGACCCCAGCTCTCCTTGACCCACCATCACCAACTGCTTGCCAGCAAGCTGGAGTGTTGGGTGATCTTGTAAGCAGAAAAAATCACTCGCTTGCCATTTCCCATCGGCAATATCCGCTTGATAGCGGGGTAAGCGATTCGCCAGTGATAACATCAGCATCAGCGTGTGCTGCGACACACTAGCGGTGCCATAGGCCGACACGTTTTTAACTGTAATGTTGTGGGCTTTGGCAGCATCTAGGTCAATGTTATTCAAGCCAGTGGCCAGCACGCAGATCAATCGTAACGAAGGAAGCTGTGAAAGCGTCTCAGCATCCAGCCTTACTTTATTGACGATGGCAATTTCGGCATCTGCTAGGCGTTCACGCGCCTGCGCTGTGGTGCTTTGCTGATGTATTTCTAAGTGCGTGACGGCATCACGAATAGCCGTCAAATCAATGTCAGGGCCAAGGCTTTGGGCATCCAGTATGACCGCATTGGGCATTTTATTTCTCCATTAACTGCCGAAAGCCGCTTGGCCTTGCTCGGCAGGGGGCACAAAAGGGTATAATGACCGCTCTATCGACCGCAGTCTTGGAATTTATCCCGACAGGCCACATATTGTCAGCCTGGTAGCATTAAGTTTGCCACGACACTGTCAACATAAAACCTGTCGGAGTTGAGCTTTTCAGGAGCCATCAACATGCCCATCTATGAGTACGAGTGCAAGGCCTGCGGCCATCGCATGGAAAAACTTCAGAAAATTAGCGCCGATCCGTTAACAAGCTGTCCTGCGTGTCAGCAAGATGATCTAGAGCGCTTGGTCTCAGCAGCCGGGTTCCGCTTAGCGGGTGGCGGTTGGTACGAAACTGATTTCAAAACAGGTAGCAAAAAGAATTTAGCTGCCGACGGACAAGCAGCGGGTAGCGCGAAAAGCGATGTCGGCAGCACGTCAACGAAAAAAGGCGCCGCGGCGTAGCCGCGGCTGTCAGGGCCTTTAAAGGCTCAAGACAACTTAATTGCCACGAAACAGAACAGGATGTGACATGCGCAGCCATTATTGCGGCCAGCTTAACGAAACATTGGTGGATCAAACGGTCACCGTTTGCGGTTGGGTTCACCGCCGTCGTGACCACGGTGGGGTTATCTTTCTCGACATGCGTGACCGTGATGGTATCGCTCAGTTTGTCGTAGACCCCGATACCGCCGAGGCGTTTGCTAATGCCGACCGTGCACGCAGCGAATATGTTCTGCGCATTACTGGTCGTGTTCGGCTGCGTCCTGAAGGCACCCAGAACCCCAACATGCCCACCGGCATGATTGAAGTGCTGGCCAAAGAAGTTGAAGCACTGAATAGCGCAGCGACACCGCCTTTCCAGCTTGATGAGCATGGCAAAGTCGGTGAGGAAGTGCGTCTGAAACACCGCTATATTGATCTACGCCGCCCGGATATGATCGAAAAACTGCGGCTGCGTTCGCGTATTTCTCATAACGTACGTGCTTACCTAGAAAACCAAGGCTTTCTAGATATTGAAACGCCTGTGCTGACACGAGCCACACCTGAAGGTGCCCGGGACTACCTCGTGCCTAGCCGTACTCACGCGGGCAGCTTCTTTGCACTGCCACAGTCTCCCCAGCTGTTTAAGCAGCTGCTGATGGTGGCGGGTTTTGACCGCTACTACCAAATCGCAAAGTGCTTCCGCGATGAAGACCTGCGCGCTGACCGTCAGCCTGAATTCACACAGATCGATATCGAAGCCTCTTTCGTGGAAGAAGACGACATCATGGGTATTACCGAAGCCATGATTCGTCAACTGTTCCAGGAAGTGCTGAGCGTCGAACTGCCGGAATTCCCGCGTATGACCTGGCAAGAAGCCATGGATCGCTTTGGTTCGGATAAACCCGATCTGCGTATTCCGCTGGAGCTCACCGACGTTGACGACCTGATGCAGCAGGTTAGTTTCAATGTGTTCTCAGGGCCGGCCAAGGCAGAAGATGGCCGCGTGGCGGCTCTTAAAGTGCCGGGCGGTGCCAAGCTTTCCCGTAAAGAGATCGACGAATACACCAAGTTCGTAGGCATCTACGGCGCTAAAGGCCTTGCCTGGATCAAAGTCAACGAGCGTGCCAAAGGGCTAGATGGCCTGCAGTCGCCGATCGTTAAGTTCATGGAAAACGTGGTCGAAGAGCTGCTTGATCGTGTCGGCGCTGAAGATGGTGACATTATCTTCTTCGGTGCGGATAAAGCGCGTATCGTCAACGAAGCCATTGGTGCGCTGCGTGTCAAGCTGGGTGCCGACCTGAACCTTTACACTCAAGCCTGGGCGCCGCTGTGGGTCGTTGACTTCCCCATGTTCGAAGCCGACGACAATGGCCGTCTAAGCCCGCTTCACCACCCGTTTACAGCGCCCTCCTGCTCGCCGGAAGAGCTGAAAGCAGACCCGGCTAAAGCGCTTTCTCGCGCTTATGACATGGTGCTTAACGGTACCGAACTGGGTGGCGGCTCTATCCGTATTCACAATCAAACCATGCAAAGCACCGTGTTTGATATTTTGGGGATTGGCGAAGAGGAAGCGCAAGAGAAGTTCGGCTTCCTGCTGGATGCCTTGCAGTACGGCGCACCGCCCCATGGCGGCTTGGCCTTCGGTCTGGACCGCTTAGTCATGCTCATGGCCGGTGCGAAAACCATTCGTGAAGTCATCGCCTTCCCGAAAACCCAAAGTGCTGCTTGTTTAATGACCGATGCACCGGGTGAGGTTAGCTCTGATCAGCTCAAAGAGCTGAACATTCGCTTACGCCAAAAAGCCAAAACGGAAGCAGCGGGCGAGTAAGACCGCCTTCACGTTTTGACGAGTACAACACCGACGCTTAGCGTCGGTGTTTTTGTTTTAGGCAGTGCCAAGAGAAAATCCATGGACGAAAAACAGCTAGCGACCACGGTCAGAATTTTAGGCATTGACCCAGGCTCACGTATCACCGGTTACGGCGTGATTGATCTAATAGGCGTTAAGCCTCGCTATGTGGCCAGTGGCTGCATTCGTACGGCTGATGGTGCACTGGAGCAGCGTTTGGCGCAAATATATGCCGGTATTAGCGAATTGATTGGCCTGCACCGCCCTGATGCTGTTGCAGTAGAGCGGGTTTTTATGGCTAAAAATGCTGATTCGGCCCTCAAGCTAGGCCAAGCCCGCGGCGCAGCATTGGTTTGTTTGGCTAACCATGGGCTGAGTATCGCGGAGTACGCCGCTCGGCAGATTAAGCAAGCGGTAACCGGGCAGGGCGGCGCTGATAAAAGCCAGGTGCAGCATATGGTCACCACGCTGCTCGGCCTGTCGGCGACACCCCAGGCAGATGCCGCCGATGCACTAGCCATTGCACTGACCCACGCTTTTGCTGGCAACGCCCTGGTGGCGGCGACTCCTTCACGCAGTAAGCGCCGCTCATCAGGGCGATGGCGGCTCTAGGCATTACTGGTCATCTGTACAGAGTGGCTTTATAGTGGCTGCTGTTTTGATTGGCTGCGAGGCATATGATGATTGGACGTTTAACCGGCCTGTTGTTGGAAAAACAGCCGCCCTGGATGGTGGTAGATGTGCATGGCGTTGGTTATGAGCTTGAAGCCTCCATGAACACCTTTGTAGCGCTGCCCGCTCCCGGCGAGCAGGTGTCACTCTATACCCATCTCACCATCCGTGACGATGCGCATTTGCTCTATGGGTTTGGGCGAGAGCATGAGCGAGCGCTGTTTCGCGCCTTGATCAAAGTGAATGGCGTAGGGCCGAAACTTGCGTTAGCGATCCTGTCGGGTATGGATGAAGATGCCTTTATGCGCTGTATCAGAGATGACGACAGCAAAGCGCTGACAAAACTGCCAGGCGTTGGTAAAAAAACGGCGGAGCGGTTGATTATCGAAATGCGTGACCGCTTTCCTGAGTGGGAGCATGGCAACGATGCGCCGTTGGCTCTTGAAGCGACAAGCGGGCGAGCTGCTCCAAGGGATCATTTGGCGGATGCCGAAGCAGCCCTGGTGAGCTTGGGTTATAAGCTGACAGAAGCGACGAAAATGTTAGCCGACGTCGACCCCAATCAAACTACCGAAGCTTTGATCAAAGCCGCGTTAACCAAACGCATGTCCGGTTAGACCAGCACGAGTGCAATAGCGTGTACTCATTAGTCAGCACTCTAGAAGAGTCTTTATGTTAGAACACGACCGATTAATTGCCGCTGAGCCAGAGCAGGGCGAAGTGCGCATCGACTATGCTATTCGTCCGAAACATCTCAAAGACTATATTGGCCAGCCTCGGGTTCGCGAACAGCTTGAGATTTTTATTGGAGCAGCCAGGCTACGCGAAGAGAGCTTAGACCACACGCTGGTGTTCGGTCCGCCAGGCTTAGGTAAAACGACGTTGGCGAATATTATCGCTACTGAAATGGGCGTGGGGCTTAAATCTACTTCTGGCCCGGTGCTGGAGCGCGCGGGGGATCTCGCCGCTATGCTGACCAATCTTGAACCGGGCGATGTGCTGTTTATCGATGAAATCCATCGCCTCTCGCCTGTGGTGGAAGAGGTCCTTTATCCCGCGATGGAGGACTTTCAGCTCGACATCATGATTGGCGAAGGGCCCGCCGCACGTTCTATTAAACTTGACCTGCCCAGATTTACGCTGGTGGGCGCCACCACTCGTGCGGGGTTGTTGACCTCGCCGCTGCGTGACCGCTTTGGTATCGTTCAGCGTCTTGAGTTTTATAACCTGGAAGAGCTGACCGAGATTGTCGCCCGCTCAGCACGGCTACTAGGCGTTGAAACCAGCCATGAAGGTGCCATTGAAGTCGCGCGCCGCTCCCGTGGTACGCCGCGTATCGCCAACCGACTGTTGCGCAGAGTGCGAGACTACGCCGAAATAAAGGGCGATGGCGTTGTGGATGTGACATTAGCGGATGCGGCGCTCAATATGCTAAATGTCGATCACCACGGTTTGGATCACATGGACCGCCGTTTACTGCTGGCGATGATCGACAAATTCGATGGTGGCCCGGTGGGCGTTGACTCACTCTCTGCCGCCATCGGTGAAGAGCGCGATACCATCGAAGATGTGATTGAACCTTATCTGATTCAGCAGGGGCTAATGATGCGTACACCAAGAGGCCGTGTGGTGACTCGTCAAGCCTGGCTACACTTTGATAAGACGCCCCACGAACAGTCAATTGATGTTGAGGGAGAACGTCGGCCATGACGGGCGAATTTAGCATACCAGTGCGTGTTTACATGGAAGATACTGACGCCGGTGGAATTGTCTACTACGTTAACTACCTGAAGTTTATGGAACGGGCGCGCAGCGAGTGGCTAAGAGAATTAGGCCTTAACCAGCAAACGTTGCTAGACGAAGGTACACAGCTAGTGGTATACCGCATGGCCTGCCACTATGCCAAACCCGCACGATTGGATGAGGCACTGACGGTAACTGCCAACATTGCGGAAAAAGGTCGTTGCCGGATGACATTTGAACAACAGGTTCGGCGCGACGAGGAACTCTTGTGCTCCGCAACAGTCGAGATAGCCTGCTTAAACGCTACGACACTGCGTCCAAAAGCGTGGCCATTGTCGCTTAACACCACACCCCAGTCGAAAACGACATTAATTGATTGATGAGGGCAACTGTGAACGATAACACCATGTCCATTCCCCACTTAATAATGAGTGCCAGCATTGTGGTACAGCTGGTCATGCTGCTGCTAGTGGTGGGGTCAATCCTCTCATGGGTGGTGATCTTTCAGCGCAGCATTGCGCTACGCCGAGCCAAGCAAGAGTACAACCAGTTTGAAGAGTCGTTTTGGTCAGGTGTTGACCTAAACGAGCTCTACCGCGAAATTCCTGCTGATGCCCCTCGTCATGGAGCGGAGCACATTTTCCAGGCAGGTTTTCGGGAATTTAACCGCCTAATGCCTAAAACCCGCAGTGCCGATACGGTACTGGAAGGTGTCCAGCGCAGCATGCGAGTCGCCTGGTCGCGGGAAGAAGACCGCCTGACCCAACATCTTGTTTTTCTGGCAACGGTTGCCTCCGCCAGTCCTTATATCGGCTTATTTGGTACGGTATGGGGCATTATGGGCTCATTCCAATCACTTTCCATGACCCAGCAAGCGACACTAGCGACTGTTGCACCCTGGATTGCAGAAGCGCTGATTGCCACGGCAATGGGACTTTTCGCAGCGATTCCCGCTGTTATTTTCTACAACCGTCTATCCAATAACGCTTCTCGCTTACTGGGTAAATATGAAGACTTTGCTGAAGAGTTTCACGCAATCTTGCACCGTAACTTGCAAGGACGTGACGGCAAACCTAGCGCTAGTTAAGGGAGTCTGCCATGCAAGGTCCGTTCAATCGTAGTGGCAAAAGCAAGCCGATGGGGGAGATCAACGTTGTCCCTTTTATCGACGTGATGCTGGTACTGCTTGTCATTTTTATGATTACTGCTCCCATGCTGACACAAGGCGTTCAAGTAGATCTGCCTCAAGTCACCTCTGAGCCTATTGAAACCCAGGAAGATAATGACCCGATCATCATCTCGGTAGATCGCGATGGCGGCTACTTTATTACTCTGGGAGAAGATTCGACGGCGGTTTCTCTGGAGCAAATGTCGGAGCGAGTGACTGCTATTCTTCAGCGTCGTCCCGGTACGCCTGTGATGGTGCGCGGAGATCGCAATGTGCCTTATGGCCAGATTGTGCTGCTGATGAGCACACTGCAGAGTTCGGGTGTCGCCAACGTAGGGCTGCTCTCAGAGCCGCCCCAAGATGGTTAAGGGCGAGTCGCACATGGCTGTAAAACCACCGCGTGACCCACAAGACGTTGGCTACACGTGGCCAACGATTTTGGCTGTTGCCGTGCACTTGCTCGTGGTTATCTTTAGCTTGGTCAAGCTGCCCAGCATGTCGGCGGAACCAGACTCTTCTTCGATCGTACAAGCGACGTTCGTGAGCACGGAAACGTTCACTGATCAGGCCCAGCAAGTCACTGAGCAACAGGCCGCAATGAACAATGCCTCTGAACCCGAAGAGCCCGATCCAGAGCCGCCTAGCGATGAGCCTTCCGCGGCGGAGCAGCAAGCTGCCGCCGAGGCAGCCCAGCGCGAAGCAGAAGCTGAGGCAGCGGAACAGGCTCGCGCGCTAGAACAAGCCCAAGCAGAAGCTGAAGCCGAAGCCGAAGCCCAGCGTCGCGCAGAAGAAGCTGAGCGATTAGCCGAACAGCAAGCGGCAGAAGCCCAAGCACGTGAAGCGGAAGAGCAGCGTGCGCAGGCAGAGGCCGAAGCCCAGCGCCAGCGTGAAGCGGAAGCAGAGCGTGCACGGGCGGAAGCCGAGGCTCAGCGCCAACGTGAGGCTGAAGAGCAACGCGCTCGGGAAGAAGAGGCCCAACGTGCCCGTGAAGCAGAAGCCCAACGCCAGCGCGAAGCGGAAGAACAACGTGAGCGTGAAGCCGAAGCACAGCGCCAGCGGGAGGAAGAAGCTCGTCGCCAACGGGAAGCGGAGGAGCAGCGCGCTCGCGAAGCAGAAGCCCAGAAACAGCGTGAAGCAGAAGAGCGTCGTGCTGCTGAGGCAGCCGAAGCGGCCATGCAACGTCAGTTAGCAGGCGAGGCAGAAGCGGCCGCTAATGCACAGCAGGCCCAACAGGCGGCAAACAGCTTTATTAACATTGTCCGGCGTGCTGTAGAGCAAGCGTGGGTTATCCCTCCAGGAGCGAGCAACGCAATGAGTGCTACGATACAAGTGAGGCTTGGTCCATCGGGTGAGCTACTAGCGACCTCTGTCGCTTCATCCAGCGGTGATAGTGCTTTTGATCGCTCAGCTATGCAGGCGGTGGAACATGCAGCACCGTTTGGCGAGTTACGTGACTTGTCAGCGGAACAGCAGCGTACTTTACGTCAATTTAATCTGCGATTTACCCCGGGGGATGTTCGCTGATGCAAACGTTAAGCAAAATGTGGCTTTTTTGCGTACTGCTACTAATCAGCAGCGTAGCAAGCGCTAATTTAACCATTGAGATAACGCGTGGTAGCGATCAGGCGTTGCCTATCGGGGTCGTGCCATTCGCAGGCAGCGAAGGCCTACCTGAAGATGTCGCGCAAATTGTACAAGACGACCTTGAACGCAGCGGATTTTTCGCACCGCTAGAGCGTAGTGCTATGTTCGACCGTCCAAGCCAAGCGTCTGACGTAGAGTTTGGCACTTGGAGATCGCTGGACGTGCGTTATCTCGTCGTTGGGCGCGCGCAGCAGACAGGCAACGGTTATGAGTTGCAGTTCGACCTGGTCGATATTAGCGGCCAACGTCCCATGATCAGTGAAACCGTGACTGCCAGTGGCAACGACCTTCGTGGTGCGGCGCACTACATCAGTGACCAAATTTTCGAGGCGATTACCGATATTCGCGGCGCTTTCTCAACCCGCATTGCTTACGTTACGGCTCAGGGCCTAGGCGATAACATGCAGTTTGGGTTGTATGTGGCTGATGCCGATGGCCGTCGAAGCCAGCAGGTGCTGACCTCGGATCAGCCCATTATGTCGCCCGCTTGGTCGCCGGATGGCCGCAAGCTGGCGTATGTCTCTTTCGAAACAGGCAAGGCGTCTATCTACATCCAAGACGTTAATACAGGTCAGCGCGTTCAAGCCACCTCATTTGGTGGTATCAATGGTGCGCCAACATGGTCGCCAGATGGCCGTCGTATCGCCATGTCGTTATCCAAAGATGGTCAGCCGGAAATTTACGTACTGGACGTAGCTAACCGTTCGCTGGACCGTATTACTAACAGCAACAGTATCGATACCGAACCCGCGTGGTCTCCTGATGGTCGTAGCTTGATTTTTACATCAGATCGCAGCGGTGGCCCGCAGATTTATCAAACCTCGTTAGGCGGTGGAGAGACCAACCGACTGACCTTTACGGGCAACTACAACGCCCGTGCACGCTTTTCGCCAGACGGTGAAGAAATCTTTTTGATTCACCGTTCCAGCCGCGGTTTCCAAGTGGCGAAGCAGGATCTTGAGGGTGGCCGCTTAGTGGTATTAAGCGAATCAACAAGAGATGAATCTCCTAGTGTTGCGCCGAACGGGACCATGGTAATCTTCGCTACCCAACAGGGTGGTAGCGGAGTACTAAGTGCCGTTTCAGCCGATGGCCGCTCGTCATTTAGGTTGCCCGCAGCACAAGGTGATGTACGTGATCCCGCGTGGTCACCTTTCTTAAATTAATAGATGAACAGCACTAACTTCTGTTTACAGGCAAGGAGTCTGATTATGCAACTTAAGCCGTTGGCTCGCTCATTAGCAGTCGCGTTATCTATCGTAGTTATCGCTGGCTGTTCCAGCACCGGCGGAACCCAAGACGGAGACTCGTACGGAAGCCAGGATGGCAGCAGTATGGGGTCTAGCACGTCTGGTGTTGGCACTAGTGGTCAGTATGGCTCAACGTCAGGTTCTGGCGCTGCTGGTCAGCAGGCGGATTCTCGTATTCCTGAAGTACGCACTATTTACTTCGATTACGATCGCGATACCATTAAGAGCGAATACGAATCTGTGGTAATGGCTCATGCGCGCTACCTGCGTGCTAACCCGAACGCCCGTGTTGTTCTTCACGGTCACACCGACGAACGCGGTACCCGTGAATACAACATGGCGCTAGGTGAGCGTCGTGCGGGAGCCGTACAGCGTTTCCTGAATATTCAGGGTGTATCTCCTTCACAAATGAGCGTGGTTAGCTACGGTGAAGAGCGTCCGGCAGTGAGTGGCCAAAACGAAAGCGCCTACTCGCAAAACCGTCGCGTCGTCTTTAACTACTGATAGTATTGGCGTGCCCTGGCACGCCAACTGTATCACTCGGAGCTATCATGAATCACAGTCTCAAACGCTATTTTGAGAGGCTGTGCGGTGCGGGAGCCATAGCGCTCCCGCTGTCCGTATTGCCCTTATCACTACTGCCTGTGTCCGCTCTTGCTCAGCAGCCGCTCGTTCAAGACCTTTCTTCAGATTCGTCGAACAGCTTTTATCAGCAAACTCAGCGACAAGAGCCTTCAGGCGGTAACCTTGTGCTCTTTAACCAAGTCCAGGAGCACCAGCAAGAAATTCAGCAGTTACGTGGTCAAATTGAAGAGTTACGCCACCAGCTGGAGCAACTGCGCAATCAAACACAGCAGCAGTATTTAGATATCGAAGACCGCTTGATGACCAGCAGTGCACCAAGCCAGATAGAGCAGGCGACTCCTGATGTTGAGCCTGAAGCGGCTGAGCAGGTTGTGCAAGCGCCTTCCACTCGTAATGTAAGTGAAGACGCACAAGCGGCTTATCAAGCTGCATTTGCCCACGTTCAGGCGCGCCAGTTTGAAGATGCTATTGCGGCCTTTGAGTCCTTTGTGGCCGACCACCCAGAAAGTAGCTTGACGGCGAACGGCCATTACTGGCTGGGCGAACTTTATGCTGCAGAGGGTGAGTTAGATGCAGCTGATCAAGCCTTCACGCGCGTTATTGAGCAGTACAACGGTAGTACCAAAGTACCCGATGCGCTCTACAAACTCGGCTTGGTTAAGGCGCGTAAAGGCGAAGCAGAGCGTAGCCGCGAGCTGTTGGAACAAGTGCGGGATGACTATCCCCAAAGCAGTGCCGCTGGGTTGGCCAATGACTTCTTACGCCAGTCGGCGGGTTAATACCGTTTACTTTTTTAGCTTCAAGGAAACCTCATGAGCTGCAAAATCGACTATCAACCAGCGCCCAATCTGCTAGAAAATCGCGTCGTGTTGGTAACCGGTGCGGGAGATGGGATTGGCCGCGCGGCGGCATTAACCTATGCCCGTCATGGGGCTACCGTTATATTGCTAGGCCGCACTATTGCTAAACTTGAACGCGTTTATGATGAAATTGAAGCGGCTGGCGGGCCACAGCCGGCTATTTTTCCGCTCAATTTTGAAGGGGCGACACTCAAAGATTTTCACGATATGGCAGAAACGCTGGATAAAGAGTTTGGCCGTCTAGATGGGTTATTGCACAACGCTGGGCTGCTTGGCCGCATTACTCCGTTCGAGCAGTATAATCCCGAACTGTGGGGTCAGGTAATGCAGGTCAATATCAATGGTCCCATCTGGATGACTCAAGCGCTGCTGCCATTGCTCCAGGCGTCTGATGATGCATCGGTTATCTTCACTTCCTCCAGCGTTGGCCGTAAAGGGCGTGCGTATTGGGGTGCCTATTCTGTGTCAAAATTCGCCACAGAAGGATTTATGGAGGTGCTGGCTGATGAATTAGAGAATCAGACGAATGTTCGGGTGAATACGCTGAATCCAGGCGCTACGCGTACCCAAATGCGCCGCACTGCTTACCCAGGTGAAGATCCGTTTACACTGCGTACGCCTGAAGAGGTTATGCCCACTTACCTATGGTTGATGGGGCCTGATAGTAAAGGCGTTAGCGGCCAGAAGTTTGATGCCCAGCCGCCACGCGTCTAACGTTTCCACACTGGCGAAGGCTAATCAGTGCGGTGGTCATGAAGAGCGGCTACCAGCTCATCACACGTTGTAAACCACAGGTCGGCAGGCCAGCTCTGGTAGTCGTCTTCTTCACTGATATAGCCATAGCCCACGGCGACAGCTGTCATACCGGCTGCTTTAGCCGCTTGCATATCGCGAACATGGTCGCCAATATACCAGCACGCCTCGGGGGAAACACCGAGGCGTTTTGCTGCTTCCCAAAGCGGCTCAGGCGCAGGTTTTTTAACACTTAAGTCATCAGCGCAGAGCAACGCCCCTGGCGTTAGCGCCAGCGCTTCCAAAAGCGGCAAGGTATAGCGCCGCGGTTTATTAGTAACAATTCCCCAAAGTCGCTCTTCACTGTGCCACTGCGTTAGCCACTCATTTAACGGCTCGAAAAGCTTGCTATGGACCGCCACTGCTTGCTCGTAAGCATCCAGCAAGAACTGCCTTGCCTCATCATGCTCGTCACTACCGCTTTCAAGGCCAAGCGCCAGCGTGACCAGGGCGCTGCCACCATTAGACACTTGCCCACGTATTTCCTGGAACGGCAGGGCCGCTAAGCCGTGATGGGCTCTTAACGCGTTAGTTGCGGCAGCCAAGTCGGGGGCGGTATCTACCAATGTGCCATCTAAATCAAACAGTATCGCCTGGGGGGAGGGTATCAACATTTACTCGCTCGCTTTGCGGCAGTACATCATGTAATTGACGGATACATCATGAGGAACCAGACGATAGTGCCGTGTAATAGGGTTATAAGTAAGTCCCGTTTGCTCACGCACCTCAAGAGATGCCGTACGCGCCCAGTGTGCCATTTCGGAAGGGCGAATAAACTTGGCGTAGTCGTGGGTACCACGGGGCAGCAGCTTCAACACGTATTCGGCCCCTAGGATGGCAAAGGCGTAAGACTTCGGTGTGCGGTTAAGCGTTGAGAAAAATACATAGCCTCCAGGGCGAACCAGTGTACTGCAGGCACGGATAACCGAAGCGGGGTCGGGTACATGCTCCAACATCTCCATGCAGGTCACCACATCATAGTGCCCGGGCTCTTCAGCGGCTAAACCTTCAACGCTGATATGCCGGTACTCTACCGTAACGCCACTCTCTTCAGCGTGAAGCCGCGCCACCCCTAGCGGTGCTTCCCCTAGGTCAATGCCCGTCACGCTGGCTCCTCGATGGGCCATCGATTCGCTCAAAATACCGCCACCGCAACCTACATCCAGCACTTTCTTACCAGCCAGCCCAGCCCGAGCATCGATAAAGTCCAAGCGCAGAGGGTTAATATCGTGAAGCGGTTTAAATTCGCTCTCTGGATCCCACCAGCGACTGGCAAGTGCTTCAAATTTCGCAACTTCTGCGGCATCGACATTGTCTTGATAGCGGCGAGTGGTGCTATCCTGAAGTGTCACTGACATGGTGTAACCCCCATCGGCAGTTGGTCTTGAGTGAAATGAATATGGTTTGCCATTTCGCGGTGGTTAGCGGCAAGGTGGCATCCACTCAAACGTTGAGTATTATGGTTATTCTAACCACTCCTGACGCGAAACGCATGGAAAGGAACTCAGCATGACGCCTAACACTTTATTTTATCGGCGCTTATTGGCCAGGGAGAGTATCTGAATGCGTGTATTGCTGCATGGTAGTGAATTAAGCGCCGCAACTGCGGCGGCGGCGCTTGCTTGGGTAGGTCATCACGTTGACTGGTTACTCCACGAGAGCGTTCCGTGGCCAACGCTGGCCAGTGCTGACTGGCTACGCCGAGAACCATCGCTGATGGCACAGATTGAGCAAGCCATGGCAGCAGGCAACTTAACCATCGTTGCTACTCCTGACGTCTCTGAAACGCCTGATATTGTTTGGTTAGCGCTTTCTCCTAGTCAGCGTCAGTCAGCCAATTCGCTTTTACAACACCCAATGTTTCAGGAGTACAGCGGCGCGGTGCTGGTCAATAATTCAACATTCCCAGTGGGCGAGACCGAGCGTTTGCATTCGCTAATGGGACACCAGCATAGTCGTGTGGCACTGCCTGACACTCTGGAAGAAGGGCGAGCCTGGCTCTCTTTTACTCGTCCAGTGCGCTGGCTGCTCGGGTGCGATGACGCCATGGGTGAGCAAATGACAAGAGAGCTACTGCGTGCCTTCAATCGTCGTAGCGAAGTGTTTCAATGCATGCCTTGTCGTGCCGCTGAACTGACCAAGCTGGCCATCAATGGTATGTTGGCTACCCGTATCAGCTATATGAATGAAATTGCAGGTCTTGCCGATACGTTAGGAGTAGACGTTGAGCATGTACGCCAGGGTATGGGCGCAGATACGCGGATAGGGTTTGAGTACCTTTATCCAGGATGTGGCTTTGGTGGCCCTAACTTCTCGCGTGATTTGATGCGCTTAGCCGATGTTCAGTCATCCAGTGGTCGCTACTCGGCGCTGCTTGAGCAGGTGATGGACATCAATGAGCAGAAAAAAGAGACGCTGTTCAGAAAGTTGTGGGGATTTTTTGAGGGAGATTTAGCAGGCAAAACGGTGGCGATCTGGGGTGCCGCGTTCAAACCAGGCACCGCCCGGATTGATCATGCACCGGTGTTAACGCTGCTTGAAGCGCTCTGGGCACAGGGAGTCACGGTCAAACTACACGACCCGGCGGCTATTCCAGCGCTCTACTCGGCGGTTGGGCAGCGGAATGATTTAATGACGTTCGAGGATGATCCTTATCTTGCCTGCCAGGGTGCAGACGCCCTGATGCTAGTGACCGAATGGAAAGCCTACTGGAATCCTGACTGGCACCGCTTAGCCTCACTGCTACGCGAAAAGCTAATATTGGATGGACGCAATATCTACGACCCCGCTTTTGTAGCCAGCTGCGGCTTACATTATCGGGGAATTGGACGACGCGCCGATCCAACGACGCTCTAAGGAAAACATATGTCCGATGCCACTTCATCACAGCGTATTGTTCCCGACGTGGATCAAAGCCTGACAGCACAGCACTTACGCCATCGCAGGGGGCCGCGATTATGGCCGCTTTGGCTCGTATTGATTCTGTTGATGTTGCTATTAGGCGCAGCAGCAGTAGGGGTTTGGTACGAAAGAGAGAGGTTGCTAGCAGAAGTGCATCGTGTGAGTGGTGAGGTGTCTAATCTTCATGCAAGGCTCGACTCCGATGACACAGAGGCCCAAGATGCGATAACCTTTGTACAAGCTCAGATATCCACTCTATTCCAAGAGCAGGAGCAGCTGGCTGTGGCATTGACTAATACGCGTGAAGAGCTCTACGAGCTTCTCACAGAAAATGAAGAGCTTTTATCAAATGAGGCGCTTGAGACATTTTCACAACGATTCGAGCAATTTCAGGAGCAAGCAGCCCTTCGTGATAGCCAGCTAGCCGCTATTCGGACATCGCTAGATGCCTTAGAGCAAGCGGGTACCTCTGGTAGGCAAAATTTAGTGGAGGAGGTTACTCATTTAGAGGGGGTCATCAACCAGCGGCTCGATACCATGGAGCGCCAGGTAGCCAGCGACCGAACCGCTACTGAAGAGCAATTGAGTATCTGGCGGGAAAATATCGAGCAGCAGTTAACGCAGATCTCTTCTACTGTCGCTGAAGTTAATACTCAAGAAGAGCCTGCTAGCCAAGCTGAATTAACAGCGCTGGAAGCGCAGTGGACCCAGCGCTTAAACACGCTTGAGAGCGACTTACGGCAGGTCCGGCAGGCGCAGCTAGCCTTTAGTGCGCAGATGGAAATGCTGCGCAATTAAATAGCAGCATCACGATGTGGAAGAAACAAGCCACTAAGCCGATGATAGGGTTAGGGATATAACGGTATGGGAAGACAACGGCGGTGGCCTACGGCCAAACAAGTGGCGTATTTACTGGTGCTGCCGCTGATGTCTGCTTCATCGGTCTCTTGGGCCCTTGAAGCAGACATCAGCGGTGTTGATGGGCGTGTGCTAGTTAATATTGAGGCCTATTTAGAAAATATTGAGGCCGACCAGTACACCGATGCCCGCTTGGAAGGTGAAATACGCCAGCGCACGCAAGAAGCCATGCGAGTATATGGCTATTACGAACCTGATATTACTGTCGAGCTAGATCAGCCGTCCATCGCCGTGCGTATTGAATCAGGGCCTCAGGTAGTGATTGAAGTACTCGACATCAGTATTACAGGGGATGCGAACAATGACCCCCCTTTCCAAGACGCGCTTGATGATTTTCCTTTAAAGCAGGGGGAACCGCTGCGTCATGCCCCCTGGGACAGTCTACGTAGCCAGTTTGCCGGTCTAGCTATTGAGCGGGGCTACTTCGACTGGGGCTTTTCAGATCGACGGATGGAAGTGCGCCCTTACTTGGAAAGCGCTCGCCTCTATATGACCTTTGATAGCGGGCCACGCTATCACTTTGGCGATACATTTATTACGGGCAGCCATATTGAACCTGAGCGGCTGCGACAAATGCAGACGTTTCGTGCTGGTGAGCCTTACCTAGCGGAATCCCTGGCCCGCTATAATCAGCGTTTAGCTGAAACAGGATGGTTTAGTTCTGTCTCCGTACGGCCCCGGCTGGAGACAGCTCAAGAATTGACAATCGCTCCGCCGAGCGGAGGGTCGCCCTGGTGGAACGAAGCCACTGCATCGCAGCCTGAACGCTCTAGAGTAAGTAGCGCAGCGCTTGCCAGTGCTCTCAGTATTAACAGCCGTGACGATACCCGCTTGCCCATCGATGTCAGTGTCGAGCCGGCAGATCGCCACCAGTTTGAGGTAGGTATAGGTTATGCCACAGATGTAGGCCCACGCCTGCGTTTTGGCTGGCAGCAGCCATGGATCAACCGGTTTGGTCACAGTCTGGATCATGATCTCTATCTTTCTGCCCCTGAACAGCGTTTTACGGGGGTATACAATATTCCGCTAGAGGACCCGATACGGGATAACTACCGCCTGCAGTATGGCGTGCGCAATATTGACGATGGCGACACAAAATCCTTGGAAGGCACCGTAGGAGTGGCTCGGCGTTGGGAATTTGAGAACCGTTGGGTACAAACGCTCTACTTCCGCACAACGTATGAAGACTTTACCCAAGGCGGCCAAGCTGATGAGGTTTGGCTGTTTTATCCAGGGATTCAGTGGTCGCGAACCCGCACTCGTCCTCAACGTTTTCCTCTGTGGGGCGATCGTCAGCAGTTATCGATTGAGTACTCTGACAGAGCCTGGGGGTCTGACGCCAAATTCACCCGGCTAACCGGCGATACCGAATGGATTCGCACCATCGGCAATGACAACCGCTTTTTAGCTCGATTAAGCATTGGCGCTATCGAGACCAGTGACTTTGACAAGCTTCCGCCATCGCTGAGTTTCTTCGCAGGCGGTGATCGCAGCGTACGCGGTTACTCCTACAAGAGCTTGTCACCGCGTAATGAAGAAGGCCGCTTGCGTGGTGGCCAACAAATGCTGACCTCCACATTAGAGTATCAGCGTCGTGTTACGGGAGACTGGTGGGGCGCCACCTTTATTGATACAGGGGATGCGTTCGATAATTGGGGCCCGACTGGCCTTAAAACAGGCGCGGGCGTGGGCGTGCGCTGGGTGTCTCCCGTCGGCCCGATACGTTTCGACATCGCACATCCCTTTGATATCGACGACGCTTTCCGCGTGCACTTTTCGATTGGTCCAGAATTCTAGGAGAGCTCTTTGGCTAAGGTTGATTCAAAAGCGCCCCAAAACCGTCAGATGCTCTCACCTAAGCGCCGTACTTGGTTAGCGTTCTGGAGCCTGTTACGCCTTATCATCGTATTGCCGTTATGGCTGTTTGGGTTAATTGCCTTAGTTGCCGGGGTGGCGCTCTCCCCTTGGGGAACCGGGCAGCTGTTTTCCCAAGGTGAACAACGTGGTTTTTTCACCTACGAGCAGCAAGAGGGCGCGCTACTGGACAGCTTTCGTCTGCAAGGCTTTCAAATGGCTGTTGGTGGCACTCAAATTACGCTAGAGGATTTTGAGCTTGCCTGGGCAGAAGATTGCTTGCTATCCGGTCAGTTATGCTTAGACACGCTACGCGTTGAAGGTGTAGATATTCGCTTAGCTGAAAGCTCAGCAACCGAGGAGCCGCCACAGGAAAGCAGTCCACCGTTCAGCATTTATCTGCCGTTTCCGATTGAACTGCGCGATATCGCTCTCAATAACGTACAGCTGACGCTGGCCGACGGTACACAAGTGGGCTGGGAAGCATTTGCTACTTCCATAACCGCCGAGCAGCAGCAAGTCACTATCGCACCTACCACACTGGAAGAGCTTTCTCTCTACTTGCCGCCATCTCCCGGCGTGCTGTTGACGCAAAAGATAGATACATCGCTAAACGCCGCCGGTATAGACGGCGCTATTCAGCTAGCTCAGCCGGCGAAGCCTGCGGCTGACAATGAGGCTATTGCCCTTAGCGAGCGTGAGCGGCTTACGCTTCCCGAGATTCAGCTGCCGATTAACGTAGAGCTGGCATCACTGTTAGTCACTGACGTAACAATAAGTGGCGCTGCTGAGTATCAGGTTGAGCGACTGCTTGTAGAAGCTCGGGCCGAGGGCAGCGACATAACGCTAAGCACTCTGGAGCTTGCCACACCTGATGCTGACGCCACCTTATCTGCCAATGTCACTCTAAGCGGCGACTACCCACTGGATGCTGCGGTTCGTGCAGAACTATGGCTACCCGAATTATTCCCAGCACTTAGCGGTGAGCAGGTGGCACTGAATCTTTCTGGTAGCCTTGCTGACCTGACCGCGAATCTCAACGCAACCGGGCCCGTGAATGCGTCATTGACTGCACAAGTAGATGCGTTAGCTCCCACACTCCCATTTGAAGCGCAACTAGAGAGCGACCGTTTGCAGTGGCCGCTAGTTGACAACAGCGAGATTCCAGAGGCGTCATCGGATGAACCTGCCACTACAGCTGAGAGCTACGTGCTAGAAAACCTTAGCCTTGGTGTCAACGGTAGCCTGGAGGCCTATCAAGTAACGCTTGAAACGAATGCCGAAGGCCCACAAGTGCCTGCTACCGCCATCCGTTTGAGTGGAGAGGGCGATTTAGCCTCTTTCCATTGGTCACCTCTCACCCTCACTATTAATGATAGTGAGCTTAGCAGCGAGGGCCGGGTAAGCTGGGAAGAGGCGATTGAGGTCGATACCAACGTGCGCTTGGATAATGTAGATCCATCGCTGTTTGTTCCGCAGCTAGCTGGCAATCTAAGTGGTGATATCGTCGCCAGCGTACGCCAGCGCGGTGAGCGCTGGGACATTAGCCTGCCGGAGCTAGATATCCAAGGGCAGCTACAGGAGTACCCACTCACACTCAAAGCTTCTCTTGAGGCTAACAGCGAACTGGAAGTTGATATTGAAGAGCTGCTCTTTACCCAAGGTGATAACCGTCTAACGGCATCAGGACAACTCAGCCAAGAGGCGATGTCTCTTGAGGCCAATATCGCGTTGAATCAGCTCCAAAGCTTACATCCTGATCTAGCAGGGACATTAACCGGTGATATTCAAGCCCAAGGCAGTTTCTCCCGGCCAGAAGTGGTAGTAGAGCTGAATGGTCGCAGTTTACGCTTTGCTGAAAATAGGCTAACTACGCTCTCTCTGTCGGGTAATGTCGAGGGTCTTGACGACCCCGATCTCAATATCGAACTGGATCTGCAAGGCGTTAATGCAGGTGGGCAAGCGCTAGCGTCGGTCGCCCTTGACCTCACCGGGCGACTTTCCGAGCATGCCTTGCAACTCAGCACCACAGGCGAAGCCGATAACGTTCTGAGCCAAGCTAATTTGGCCTTAGACGGGCGCTTTAACCAGCAGGCTCAACAGTATCAGGCGCGATTAACCCCGCTGGAAGTTGATTCAGAAGCGGGGGACATTCGCTTGGAAGCGCCGCTGGATATCACTTACAACCTTGCTAACGGCCAGGCGCGCTTAACACCTTTCTGCCTACGTCGGTTGCAGGGTGGCCTCGTATGCTCTGAAGAGCCCATTACCGCGTCAGCCGACCAAGGGCGTGCAGTGCTGAGTGTTCGCGAAGTACCCATGGAGATGCTGGAACCTTTCTTGCCAGAGGAGTGGAGCTTTGAAGGTGACACCACGGCGGATCTAGTAGCCAACTGGGAGCAGGGAGGCGCGCAGTGGCAAGCCAATCTTCAGCTGCTCAGTGAGTTAGCCATCACGGCAGTCAATGATTATGGTCAGCCAGTAGAGCTTCCCACTATTAATCTGGATGCGAAAATTGAAGCCAATCAAGCACAGGCCCAAGCGGATGTACTGCTTGCTCTGTCGGAAGCAGGTGAGCTTACGCTTAATCTAGCGGTAAACGACCCATTGGGTCAGGGAGCGCTTGATGGTCAGCTACGGGCAAATAACATCACGTTAGCACACTATCGCCCTATGTTGGTGGGTATGGATGAGCTTGAAGGCGGCTTAAATGGCAGCGTGCAAATTGGTGGCACCACAAGCCAGCCTGATTTACAGGGTGAACTAGCCTTACGCAGCCTGCGTATTAGCGGGCCCGATATTCCCATTACTATTGTGGATGGCGAGCTGGCGGTAGCCTTTGATGGCGAAGAGGGAAATATAGACGGTTTTCTCGCTGCCGAGCGAGGCCGGCTTTCGATTAGCGGTAACGCTTATTGGCCTACCGATGAAGCGTGGCGTATTGGCATAGACCTAAACGCAACTCAAGAGCCTTTACTGGTGGTATTACCGCAGTTCGGTCGCCTGGAAGCAGCACCAGATATTCGCATTCGTATTACCCCAGAGCGTCTGCAGGTACGGGGCAATGTGGATCTTCCCTGGGCTCGCTTAGAGGTGGGTGATCTACCTTCGTCAGCAACATCGCCAAGCCCGGATGAAATTATCATTACCGAGCGCGATGATCGTGAGGCTGAACGGCAAGCACGTCTTGCGGCAGAGGCTGGGAATGATCCCAGTGCAGCTGATGAACTGGCAGACACCGGCATGGCTCTGGATGTGCTGATTACACTGAATCTTGGGCGCGATATGCAAATTGCCGCCTATGGCCTGGAGTCAGGATTGGGCGGTAGCCTGGAGATTCGTCAGGATAGCGGAGCGCTTCAGCTGTTTGGCGACGTCAACTTAGTAAATGGTCGTTTCCAGGCATTCGGGCAAGATCTATTGATTCGTCGTGGTCAACTGATCTTTAGTGGTCCTCCGGGCTTGCCGGTGCTAGATTTTGAGGCCATCCGCAACCCGGATGTCACCGAAGATGATGTGATTGCAGGGCTGCGCGTAACAGGCAATGCCGAACAGCCCAATGTGATGATCTTTTCAGAGCCCGCGATGGACGAGACCCGTGCGCTATCATATTTGCTACGCGGCCGCGCGCCGGATGCTTCAGGCGGTGGTGTTGATAGCGCACTAACCACTGCGCTCATTGGTATGTCCCTTGGCCGCACCGGTGGGGCCGTTGGCTCTATCGGGGAAGCGTTTGGGATTGATGACCTGACACTTGATACCACTGGGGCGGGTGACGACAGTCAGGTAGCGGTGAGTGGCCAACTGTCTGATGATCTTCGCATTAGCTATGGCGTAGGTATTTTCTCCCCAATTGCAGAACTAACCTTACGCTATACGCTATGGCGGAACCTGTATCTACAGGCGGTGTCTGGTGCTAACCAAGCCGTTGACCTAATTTACACGTTCACGCGCTCAGGCGATCCTTATATTTATCCGCAGCAATAGAATAGAAGAGGGTGTTATGACGCTATTTACGAGACATCAAGCACCAGAAGGGCGCGATACACCCATTGAGACCAGCGACCTTCATACCATTACCGGACACTCTATACACCCACCGTTTGCTGAAGGTTATGAGGAAATTGTGTTGGGTATGGGATGCTTCTGGGGGGTAGAACGGCTGTTTTGGCAGCAGCCGGGGGTGTATGTGACGGCAGCGGGCTATGCTGGGGGCATCACGCCCAATCCAACGTACAAAGAGACTTGTACAGGCTTAACAGGGCACGCCGAAGTTGTCAAAGTGGTGTATGATCCACAACGGGTAAGTCTGACCACACTGCTGAACATCTTCTGGGAACAGCACGATCCTACGCAAGGTAACCGTCAAGGTAATGATATTGGTAGCCAGTATCGCTCTGCTATTTTCACCACTACCGAGGCCCAGCTGGCGGCTGCTAAGCAAAGCGCAGAGGCGTTCCAAGCAGCATTGCAACGCGCAGGCAAAGGGCGTATCACCACAGAGATCAAGCCACTCGACGTGTTCTATTACGCCGAAGCGTATCACCAGCAGTATTTAGATAAAAATCCTGGCGGTTACTGCGGTTTAAAAGGTACTGGTGTTACGTGTCCCATTGGTTGAGGTCCAAAAATATGCTGCTTCATCGCCCCCTTCAAAGTCAGGTTGCCCGTTCTGCCGGAACCTTCGTGGTGTTCGGTTTATTTAGCCTTGGGGCTCACGCTGAACAAGCGCCCGCAATGCCACAATCGGTTGATGACACACCTTTTGGTAGTGAGCGTGAAGCAGTTATCTGGCGACAGGATGAGCTAAAAGATCTAGAACGCCTGCTTCGTCAGCTGCGCTTTGACTTAGTCAATAATCAAGACGCTCGTGGTGCAGCCCCGCGCCTAGCGGAGCTGCAGGAGAAGGCTACTCAAGCCCACTTATTACCCGCATTTATTGCTGGAACCCATGGGCGAGGCTCTGATGCGAAACCAGAAATATGGGAAGAATGGGATGACTTTTCCGCTGGGTTTGTCGATTTGGAAGAGAAAGTAGGTGTCTTAATAGACGCTGCGGAACAGGAAGATTATCGAGCAGCTACACGGGCTTTTTCTGAGGTGGGTCTTAGCTGTCGAAGTTGTCACCGTGCCTACCGCTACGATTAACGAAGCGGTAGGCATCAGCGTTTAGTCGCTGGATTGAACGCGATCAATGCGATAAAGCGTTTCAACCTGCTCAAGACCACTGATAGTGCAGTTTAAATCCTTCACGCGACCGTCGCTCAGGCCGTATACCCAGCCATGTACCGAGATGGATTGGCCGCGCTGCCAAGCGCGCTGAAGGATTTTAGTGCGGCACAAACTGTTGACCTGGGCCTTCACATTCAACTCACACATGCGATCAATTTGATCTTCAATGGGCAAGTGATCGAGTGTGTCTCGATGGCGGTTGTACTGTTCACGGACTGAGTGAAGCCAATAATCTACCACGCCACATTCACCACCCGTGACAGCTGCTTTAATACCACCACAGCCATAATGCCCAACAATCATGATATGGCTTACATTGAGGACATCCACCGCATATTGAACAACCGACAGCGCATTCATATCGGTGTGGTGGAGAAGGTTAGCGACATTGCGATGCACAAATACTTCGCCTGGTGGTAGCGCAATAATCTGGTTAGCCGGTACACGGCTGTCCGAACAGCCAATCCATAGATAGTCGGGGTTTTGCTGGCTAGAAAGGCGTTTGAAATAGTCCGGATCCTCTTCACACATCCGTTCAGCCCAAACGCGATTATTATCCAGCAGCGTAGCAATTTGATCAGACATCGAATCTCCGTGAGATAACATTATTCAGGGGTTGAGGGAGTCCATGCGTAGCGCAGCAGCATTTTTGTTACAAGGTAGGGCGTTTTAACCCCCCCTTGCACAGAAGGTCAATCTTAGCGCTTACCTTAGCAGAGGGTAAGCACGGCAGTGGATAGGAGATAACCATGTCAGCGGATGCTGCATATGACTTCGATTTATTTGTAATTGGAGCGGGCTCAGGTGGGGTTCGCGCGGCACGTATGGCAGCAGCTACCGGCGCACGCGTTGCTGTTGCGGAAGATCGCTATTTAGGCGGTACTTGTGTCAACGTGGGCTGTGTACCCAAAAAGCTATACTCGTATGCTGCTCATTTTCATGACAGCTTTGATGATGCGGCAGGTTTTGGCTGGCGGCTGGCCTCACCAGCAACCTTCGATTGGCCTACGTTAAGAGATAATAAAACCAGCGAAATCAAACGGCTTAACGGCATCTACCAGCGCATGCTAGAAGGCGCAGGGGTAACACTGTTTAACGCTCGGGCCCGCGTTGTTGATCCGCACACAGTGACACTAACCAATGCAGATGGCGAAGTGAGCGTCAGCGCCGAAAAAATCTTACTCGCGACAGGCGGCTGGCCCTGGGCACCCGAGTTTCCAGGGAGCGATCTTACCTTAACCTCTAACCAAGTATTTGACTTAGATAGCTTTCCTGAAAGGTTTTTAGTACTGGGTGGTGGCTATATTGCCGTCGAGTTCGCCAGTATTTTTAACGGATTGGGCAGCGAGACACATTTGATTTATCGAGGAGACCTGTTTTTAAAAGGGTTTGACCAGGAAGTCCGCGAGTTCACGTGTGATGAAATGGCCAAAAAGGGCGTTAACCTCCATTTTTCTGCCAACATTGCGCGCATTGAACGGAAAGAGGGTGCTCTGCAGGTTGAGCTAACCACTGGGGAAACCTTAGAAGTGGATGCGGTGCTTGCCGCAACTGGGCGCAAGGCGAATACAAGCGGCCTGGGTATCGATGTACTGGGGATTGAGCTAAACAGCGAAGGCAAGCTGTCCGTGAATGAGCGTTATGAGACGCAGATTCCTTCAATACTAGCTTTGGGTGACCTAATCGCTGGGCCTGAATTAACGCCCGTCGCTCTGGCAGAGGCGATGCAACTGGTGGATATTCACTTCCATAAAAAAACGCCTAGGCCATTGGACTATGACACCATTCCTACTGCCGTTTTCTGTCATCCCAATATCGGTACGGTCGGCTTATCTGAAGAGGCGGCTAGGGAGAAGTTTTCCAAAATACGGGTCTACCGCACTGATTTCAGAGCCATGAAGCACACGCTTTCCGGTAGCCAGGAGCGCATGTTGATGAAGCTGATTGTCGATGACGCCAGCGATGTTGTTGTCGGTGCTCACATGGTAGGTGAAGAAGCAGGCGAGCTGATTCAGGGTATTGCCATCGCCGTTCGAGCAGGCCTTACCAAAGAAGATTTCGACCGTACGGTAGGCATTCACCCCACTGGGGCCGAAGAGTTCGTCACCATGCGAACCCCCGCACGCTATTAACGTTATTGATCAACGACTAAAGGCGAGCTTCGGCTCGCCTTTTTTGTTTGCCCGGCGAAGCCGGCAAACCCGGCCATCTGAAAGAAGATGGCGTCACCCCGACTGAGGGGAAGACAATCCGACTGGCAAGGGCGTCACTGGCCAACGGTGGGGTCTGAAGGAAGCCATAGGAAGTTA
>NZ_JBSXNN010000045.1:0-26768 GCF_056857635.1 Vreelandella sp. L-15
GAGTCTCCTAAAGGGCCCAGCGAGACCAGCTGGTGGATAGGCACGGTGTGGAAGCGCTGCAAGGCGTTGAGCTAACGTGTACTAATGGCCCGTGAGGCTTGACCCTATAACACCCAAGGGGTCTGGTCGCCGTGATAACGACCGAGTGGACAGCCACTCGGAGAACCGGATACGCTCGGCAAGCCAAAGCGCTTGCTGACATGAGACGATCACTTACCGCGTCAACGACGCCGTCAGCATGATATGTATTACCCGTTACGCCTGACGACCATAGCGAGCGTGAACCACCTGATCCCATGCCGAACTCAGCGGTGAAACCGGTTAGCGCCGATGGTAGTGTGGGGTCTCTCCATGCGAGAGTAGGTCATCGTCAGCCACTTATACCGCAAAAAACCCAGCCGTTTGGCTGGGTTTTTTGTTGCGCCGAAGAAAAGCGCGCCAAGCCTCAAGCCCCGTGCATACTGTGCTCGGGGCTTTTTAGTTTGGGCATGCTAAGACGCGGAATAATCTATAAAAGCCGCTCTTGCCGCTCTTTAGGAGCGACTTTTATGGCTATGTAGCAATGGCTGAGGTTAATCCCTGCGGTGTTGGCAAATGCCACCCGCCCAGGTTTCATAAATGGCACGGTCGTCAGCAAGCATCATCAGTGCAAATAAACGCTCGCCAAGCGTGTTGCAGTGTTGGATGCGGCGCTCAAGGAGCGATGTAGCATGAGGATCAATAACCACAAAATCTGCTTCATAGGAGGGGGCAAGCTGGCCAACCTGACTGTTCAGCGAGAGTGCCTTTGCATTACCGTGGGTTAATCCGTAGAAGCCTTGCCAAGCGGTAAGCGGCTGCCCACGTAGTTGGCCAACCTGATAGGCACTTTTCAAGGTGCCAAAGCCTGATAGGTCCGTACCTGCGCCAATGTCACTGGCATAGGTAAATGCCATCCCAGTCTCTTTCGCCGCTTCTCGATCAAAGAGTCCGCTGCCCAGAAAAAGGTTGGAGCTAGGGCAAAAGGCAATATTAGCGCCCCGCTCGGCCAAACGCTTGCGCATTCCGTTATCAAGGTGGATGCCATGGGCAAAAGTACTGCGTGGTCCTACTAGGCCAGCTTCTTCATAAACAGAGAGGTAGTCCCTGCTGCCTGGGAAGAGTTCGGCGACCCAGTCTAACTCTCCGCTGTTTTCAGCCAAGTGAGTTTGTAACCACAGAGTAGGGTCATTGCGAAGCAGGGCACCAGCAGCATCCATCTGTGTCTTGGTAGATGTCGGCGCAAACCGTGGCGTGACGCTGTAACCAAGACGCTGCTTGCCGTGCCAGTCTTCAATCAAACGCTCTGTATCGGAGATTCCCGTAGTGCCATCTATCAGCGCATCAGGCGCGTTGCGATCCATCAAGACTTTTCCTACCAGCATACGCAGCTGGCGTTTTTGGCAAGCCGTGAAGAAGGCATCTACCGAGCCTGGGTGGCTCGAGCCGAACACTTGGGCTGTCGTTGTGCCTGCACGGAGCATTTCGTCTAGAAAGGCGTTAGAAAGTGCCTCTGCATGGGCGTGGCTGGCAAACTGACACTCCTCAGGAAAGGTATAGTCATTCAACCAGTCCAGCAGTTGACGCCCGTAGGAGGCCATGATATTAAGCTGAACGTAGTGCACATGGGTATCAATAAACCCAGGCATAATCAGTCTGCCGCGATAATCGAGCACTTGGCTATTTGGTGGTAGCTGGTCAATGAGGTCGGCATAGTGCCCAATCGCTTGGATATGGCCCTCTTTAAGCCATAAAAGACCGTCGCCGTAGTGCTCAAGACTGCCCGGTTGAGGCAAGTTGCCGTCGCCTGGGTCGCGGGCAAAGCTAACTAGCTCCGCACGGATAAGCGTATCAGTAGAAGTCATATTAACTCGGGTTTGTCGCAGTATCGTGAAATAGAGAGCGCAGTGCGTCAGGCTCAAGCCCTCGGGTTTGGTGGGCAGTGGGTTTATCAGTAAGCCATAAAAGCTCAGTGACCACTGTCATAGCAATCGCGTAGGGCGTTTTATTACTGAGTTTGGTGCCATGAACAGCGCCAACAGGGCAGCGCACACGCTGTATTTCTTCTGGCTTATAACCATCGCGTTTCAAACGACTTTGAAAGCTAGTCCATTTGCTATCAGAACCAATCAGGCCGATAGAGGCTATGTCAGCGCGTCTAAGTAGCGCTGCTATCAGTGCGTAGTCCTCGTCATGGTTATGAGTGAGTACCAGGACATGGCAATGTGGTGGAAGTGCTAAAACGCTCTCTTGGGGGCTTGTTAGTGTGTGACAGCTAAGCCGAGGCTGCTGGTCATCTTGTTCGTCAAATATATCGGTACGGCTATCGTACCAATCAAGGTGCCAGGGCAAAGGAGCGCTGAGTTTAACGATCTCGCAACCCACGTGACCGGCCCCAAAGAGCGCAATGTGACTGGAAACGCCGGGAAATACTTCCAGTAGTACGTTAACAAAGCCGCCGCAGCACTGGCCGCTGCGCCCACCCAGCGAGAAAGCCTCTAAATGAAAGCCAGCGCTGCCTTGTTGCAAGAAGTCTCGGGCGGCGCTGATGGTTTGCCACTCAAATGTTCCTCCTCCCAGCGTATCGAAAATAGTATCAGCGGTGATCACCATTCGCGCGCCCGGCTCACGAGGAGTCGAGCCCGCGCTGGTCACCTGAGTTGCCAGCACGTGAGGAGTACCGCTGAGCTGCAGGCGGTTCAGCGCAGCGTGCCATGCTTCGGGCGCTTGCGTCATAACGCTTTATTCCTAATGGCATTGGCTGTCAGCATGACTCTTTCAGGTGTAGCTGGCGTGTCCAGGTGAGGAGAGACGCGATAATCCGCTAGGCTTGCTAGTGCATCCCGAAGTGCAGACCACACGCACATACCTAACATAAAGGGCGGTTCTCCCACCGCTTTGGAACGGTAAAGACTTGCCATAGAGTTTGGGTGCCCCTCCAACAGATCGACATTGAATACTTTCGGTAAGTCGCCATAGGTAGGGATTTTATAAGTGGCTGGCCCATCGCTGACGAGCACTCCCTTGGCGTTCCACTTCAGCTCTTCGCTGGTCAGCCAGCCCATGCCTTGAATAAACCCACCCTCTACTTGGCCAATATCAATAGCAGGGTTCAGTGAGTTGCCTACATCGTGTAGTACGTCAACACGGTCAACCAAATACTCCCCGCTGAGTGTATCTACACTCACTTCAGCCACTGCCGCGCCGAAAGCGTAATAATAAAAAGGGCGGCCTTGGCCTGTAGCCCGGTTGTAATGGATTAACGGCGTGGCATAAAAGCCTTTCTCAGAAAGAGAGACACGGTTCAAATAGGCGGTTTGAACGAGTTCGCCCCAAGGAATTCGACGCTCACTTTCGCCAATGCCAGCGATGAGCATGCCATGCTCTAGCCTCATGCCTTCTCTATCTAACCCGCCCTCAAAATGCCCCGCTGCAAACTCAAACAACCGCTCCCGAAGCTTGCTTGCGGCGTCTCGTGCTGCCATACCGTTTAGGTCAGCACCGCTGGATGCGGCGGTGGGTGAGGTATTAGGCACCTTATCTGTGCGGGTAGCGCTGATCCGCACGCTATCCAGATCTAGTCCAAGCTCTCGGGCAACCACTTGGCAGATTTTTGTGTGCAGCCCCTGGCCCATTTCTGTGCCGCCGTGGTTAATCATGATGCTGCCATCGGTATAGACATGCAGCAGTGCCCCTGCTTGATTAAGATGCTGGGCGGTGAAAGAGATACCGAACTTGACAGGAGTCAGTGCGAGCCCTTTTTTAATAACAGGGCTTGCCGCGTTGTAGTCCCGAATGTGTTGTCGGCGTGCCCAGTAGTCGCTGCTCGTTTCCAGGGTGTCAACCAGCGTGTGCAGAAGCTGCTTTTGGTCAACCTGCTGACCATAGTGGGTGGTATCTCGCCCCTCCCGGTAAAAGTTGCGCTTACGAATCGTTAAAGGATCTTCACCAACGCGGCGGGCAATATCATCCATCGCCGCTTCAATGATCATCATGCCCTGAGGGCCACCAAAACCACGAAAGGCGGTATTTGACGCCGTATGGGTTTTAGCGCGGTGGCCGGTGACGCGGGCATCTCCCAATGAGTAAGCGTTATCCGCGTGGAACATCGCGCGGTCAACGATGGCATCAGAGAGATCTGGTGAATAGCCGCAGTCACCAATAACGGTAATATCGCCGCCTTTGATAACGCCTTGGGCATCAATCGCTAATTGATAGCGGTTATGGAAAGGATGGCGTTTTCCAGTGGCACGCATATCTTCACTGCGTGGCAGGCGAAGTCGCGTGGCTTTACCGGTACGCCGAGCAATAATGGCGGCAATGCAGGCCCAGGGCGATGCTTGTGTCTCTTTACCGCCAAAGCCGCCGCCCATACGGCGCACTTCTACAGTGACCGCATGAAAAGGAATACCGAGCACTTCCGCCACCAATTTTTGGGTCTCACTGGGGTGCTGGTTAGAGGTATGAACCATCACCCCTTCATCCTCCGTAGGCACCACAATGCACGCTTGGCTCTCGAGATAGAAGTGCTCCTGCCCACCGATAAATAGCTCGCCTTCTATAGTTTGTTCGGCTTGCTGTAAGGTAGTTTGCCAGTCGCCCCGCTCCTGCACGTGGGTTGGGCGCACAACCTCTTGACGTCCAGCAGCGGCCACAGGATCTAGGCTAGCCGGCTGTTCGTCGATATGCAGTGTGGCCAGCTTCACGGCTTGGCGAGCTGCCTGTAAAGAGGTGGCAGCCACCGCAAATAGGCATTGTCCCGCGTAACTGATCTCCTGGTCGACAAAAATAGGGTCGCCGGGGAACACCGGCCCAATATCTGTGTGTCCTGGTACATCATGGAGAGTGATCACGTCGACAACGCCAGGCGCCTGTCTTACAGCATCAAGTTCCAGTTTCGTTAGCGTGCCGTGAGCGACAGGTGAAAGGCCGAGCGCCACGTACAGGGCATCTTGGGGTGTTTTAATGTCATCAATATAGGTTGCTTTACCGGTGACATGTTTCTCTGCGCTTTCATGGAAGCTGGAAGCACCGGCTTGCCGTTGCCCGTGGCTATCTACCGTATGGCGAGCCAGTGGACCAGAACCTTGGATATGGTCATGCAGCTCGCGGCGAGCGCGGCTGCTGTCGCCATCAAGCTTAGTGAGCGTACGCATGGAGCATCACCTCTTGATTAGGTACTGAGAGCGATAGATAAAGGCGTTCGAGCAGGTTGGTTGCCACCTGATGACGATAGTGTTGTGTGCCGCGCACATCGCTCATGGGATGAAACTCTTCCGATAGCGCCCGCTGTGCCGCTTGAAAGCTCTCTTTCGTGATAGGCTGCCCTGTTAACGCTGCCTCTGTTTGTAGTGCTCGCTTAGGGATGGCCGCCATGCCGCCAAAGGCGATACGAACATCCTGCATAACGCCATCGTCGATACGATAATGGAAGGCTCCTAGTACGGCAGAGATGTCGTCTTCACGCCGTTTGGAGAGTTTCCATACTTTCAGGACGGCGTCGTCTGCCAATTGTGGAATAAATATTCGACTCACGACTTCATCCGCTGCCAGCGCCGTTTTTTTATAATCCAGGAAGAAGTCGCTCAGCGGCAGCGTGCGACTGCCATCCTGGTTAGCCAGTTCTACCCAGGCGTTGAGCGCCAGCAGTACGGGCGGGGTGTCACCAATAGGCGATGCGTTGGCAATATTGCCACCCAGTGTGCCGCGGTTACGTACCTGCTGTGAGCCGAGCCGGTGAAGTAGATGAGCAAAGGTGGGATAGTGGGTTTCTAGCAGTGGTTCGAGCTGTGAATAGGTGACGCCTGCGCCTACCCACCAGCCTGGCTGCTCATCAAAGATGGCTTCTTCAATATGGCGCAGCTCATCAACCCGCGTGACATCAATAAGTTGATTAAGCAACGCCAGGCGCTGCGTATTTTCCAGCCACAGATCGGTGGCACCGGCAACAAGGCGTGCAGATGGATAGTGTCGGCGTAGTTCAGTTAGTTGACTCAGTGTCGTGGGCTGAGCAAAAAGGTCCGTGTTGGCTTCCGCAGATTGAGGAGCGGTAAGTGGAGTATGAGCGGGTTGGCTGGCATCAACCCATTGCGGTGCTTTCCAAGAAGACTCCTGCATGCTTAGCGCTGCGTCACGAATAGGCCGATATCCGGTACAACGGCACAAGTTGCCGCCCAGTGCTGCTTCAAGCCGCTCTGGCGTAAGGGGGGCTGGCCGCTGTTGCTGTTGTGAATGTAGCGTAAATAGCGACATTACGATGCCGGGCGTGCAGAAGCCGCACTGGCTGCCATGGCACTCCACCATGGCACGCTGTGCCGGGTGAAGTTCTTCGTCAGTGGCCAAGCCCTCTACGGTTAGCAAGTGCTGGCCATGTAACTGGTGAGCGGGTGTAATACACGCATTCAGGCTTACAAAATGAGGCGCTGTATCGCTTTTAATGGCGACGGTACATGCGCCGCAGTCACCCGATGCACAGCCCTCTTTCGTGCCGGTCATCCCCAAATAGTCGCGTAGCAGCGTTAGAATGCTTGTGTCAGAGGGCACATGACACTGGGTCGGGGTGCCATTGAGCAAAAACGCAATTGTTGCCATGCCAAACTCCATTATGATTGTTTTGACCGATCGGTCAACAACGTTGAGCTTGGGACAAAAATGCAAATCTTGCAAGACTTTGTTATATGAGATGTGACATGCACTATTAGTGAGCATCGCACTGCGAAATGCACAGTGATGCGACACGCACGCTTGGTAGACATTTCTCGCGATTACACTGCAAGGTTTATTAAAGGAGCTTACTGAATGACGGCTGATACCGCGAACCAAGAAAATGCCAGCAGGGACCGTATTGAACAAACCATATTAAGCGCTGCAGAGCAGGTGTTTTCACAACATGGTTATCGTGGTGCTAGCCTGCAGGCGATTGCAGACCAAGCTAAGCTGCCAAAAGCCAATATTCTTTATTATATGGGGAGCAAGCAGGCGCTGTATGTGCGACTGCTAAATCGGATGATGAATCGCTGGAATGCGGTACTAGAGGATATTACTGAGGATAGCGACCCAGGGCAGGTACTCAGTGATTTTATTCGCACCAAAATGATGCTTGGGCAGCGTTACCCTGAGGGGTCCAAACTGTTTGCCGCAGAGATATTGGCGGGGGCACCTTTCTTAAAAGAGTATCTCGCCGGCGAACTAAAGGAGTGGGTAGCCTCCCGCGCAGTGATTATTCGTCAGTGGGCCCAGCTGGGTAAAATGGACGATGTTGATCCACGTTGGCTGATCTTTCTAATTTGGTCGGCCACTCAGCACTACACGGAATATAGCGCTCAAGTGACCGGCATTCTTGGGGAAGAAGCGCTGAGTGAGGCTGACTTGGCTTCCATTTGTCAGTTCCTTGAGCACGTTATCCTGAAGGGATGCGGTATTACTTCCTCAAATGCAACCTCGCACTGATTCATGACCATATCGCTTCCCATTGAACAACATCTAAGCTCCATTCAAACCATGCTAGCCGAACACACTCGGCTTATTCTGGTGGCTCAACCAGGTGCCGGTAAAACAACCCGTGTCCCGCTAATGTTACTCTCCAGCGCCTGGGCGCAAGGTCAGCGTCTCTTACTGGTAGAGCCGCGTCGTGTCGCCGCTCGCTTGGCAGCCACCTTTATGGCGTCACAGCTCAACGAACAGATAGGTGAAACGGTGGGTTACCGGATGCGGGGCGATAGCAATGTAGGCCCCAATACCCGGCTGGAAGTGGTCACCCAAGGCGTGCTTACCCGCATACTGCAAGACGATCCTTTATTGGAAGGGGTGGCGGGCATTATTTTCGATGAGTTTCATGAGCGAAGCATTGAAGCAGACCTAGGACTTGCGTTAGCACTGGATGTACAAGAGAGCATCCGTGATGATCTTCGGCTAATGGTGATGTCTGCCACATTGGATGTCGCTGCTTTAAAAGGTGTGTTAGGTAGTGACACCCCCGTTATTGAGAGTAGTGGCCGCGAATTTTCAGTGGAAACGCGCTACTGTCCTGTGGAGGCTCATGAATCATTAGATAGGGCTGCCTTGCGAGTCACCAAGGAGGCACTGAAGCGAGAGGGTAGCCGAGATGTGCTGGTAATACTGCCCGGTATCGCAGAAATTTCCCAGCTTGTGCAGGCTCTAGAAAGTAGCAGTATGGATGTTGAGATTCGTGCGCTTCATGGAAGCATGCCGCTCGACGCCCAGCAAGCGGCATTGCGGCCTCTTACAACACGGCAACGTGTCATCGTTTCAACCGCCATTGCGGAATCCAGCGTTACCGTCGATGGCGTCAATAGCGTGATTGATGCTGGCTTAGAACGAGTGCCGCTATTTAACCCTCGCACTGGGCTTACGCGTCTCATGACCCGGCGGGTGAATAGAGCGAGTGCTGACCAGCGACGTGGCCGAGCGGGTAGGCAGCAGCCAGGCGTTTGTTACCGTTTATGGTCAGCTGAGCAGCCGCTGGTCGCTTATGGTGAGCCTGAGATGTTGCAGGCTGATTTATCTAAATTAGCGCTAGAGCTAGCGCTATGGGGTGTGCACTCGCCGAGTGAGCTTTCATGGGTGACACAGCCACCTGAAGGAGCATGGAAAAGTGCCCAAGCGCTGTTGCAGCAGCTTCGCTTAGTAGATAGTGCCGGTATGTTGACCCCGCTGGGTAAACAGAGCGCTCAACTGCCCCTCGAACCGCGTTTAGCTACCATGCTCATTCAAGCGGCATCATTTGAAGCGGTGCCACTTGCCTGTGCCTTAGCGGCTTTAATGGAAGGCAGGGAGCGCATCAATGGCACGCTGCGCGACGCCTTAGCTCAAAGGGTTAACCAGCCTGCGGCTTATCCTCAGTGGCGACATGAAGTAAAGCGATTGTCGAGCCTGATGCGTTCGCCTGTGGCGCGGCACAGCTCCTTGGAGCAGCTTGGTGCGCTGCTTTGCCTAGCATACCCGGATCGCATCGCTCAGCTGATGACACCGGGTCGTTTTAAACTGGCTAACGGTAAAACCGCTACGCTACCTGCTCACCATCCACTGGCTCAAGAGCCTTTTTTAGTGGCAGTGAGTGTAGAGAGCGCTAACAGCGAGGCAGGCATCTATTTAGCAGAGCCTATCACGTTAGCCACGCTGACTAACTTTTACCCCGAGACCCAGCAGTGGGAAGAGCGCATTGTCTGGTCAGAAGAGCAGGGTAAGCTGGTTGGTGAAGCCGTTCAGCGGCACAGCGAGCTTGTGTTAGCAACACGCCCACTGCGTCGGTTGCCTGCCGACGCGGTAGAAAAAGCGCTAATGGCAGCGTTAAAACAGCGTCCCAACATGCTGTTTAACACACAGGTGGTTCAACTGCAGGGGAGAATGGCGCTGCTCTTTGGCGCTTATCCTGAACAGTGGAACGATTGGTCCGACTCTGCGTTGTTAGGCAGTCTCGAGACATGGCTGGCCCCCTATATGGCGGGTCTGACGCGCTTAACGCAGTTGCAAAAACTGCCGTTTCACACGTACTTAATGAACACGCTTGATTGGAAGCAGCAGACTCAGCTAGAGCGCTTAGTGCCCAGTTTGATAGAAGCGCCTAGTGGCAATGCCGTTAAAGTGGATTACACACCCTGCCGGGAAGGCAGGCCACCGGTGCTGGCGTTGAAGCTTCAGGAAGCCTTTGGCTGGCAGGCAACGCCCACCGTAGTGGATGGGCGTGTACCAGTGACACTTCACTTGCTTTCCCCTGCACGGCGGCCACTGCAGGTGACTCAAGATTTGCGAAGCTTTTGGTTGAACGGCTACTCAGAAGTACGCAAAGAAATGCGCGGGCGATACCCAAAGCACCCTTGGCCAGAAGATCCTCTTACCGCTCAAGCCACAGCATATACAAAGCGCCGCCAGCGTTGAAAGGCTTGCCTTTCTTAGTTGCTCGGAGCGTCTTCACGCGGCGTTTCTTCTGGAATTTCACCGGGCTTGCGGTAGCGTACACCGTCGGCTTGGGGCTCTTCATAGCGGCGGTTTTCATCTTCAGGTACTACGCCCAGTACGGTCTCTTGGGAGCCATCTGGCCACGTATAAGTGGTGCAGCCCGCGAGTGGCAAAAGCGGCAATAAGGCGAAACACAGGTGGCGAAGAACGACTCCACGATGCTTGGGCATACACGGCTCCCTTGACAGGCCATTTTGGTTTTAACTTGGTGATGCATAGTGTGAATTGCCGGACTACAAGCCGCAAGCTTATTTACGAGTCGCTAAATTTCCTCCCAAAGGCAGCGTCGAAAGTCGTTCGATAGCTGCGTCATGCCAGCTATGCGGTCAGCATGGGCATCGGCTAGCGTTTTTGCCAATGCCTGATAGTGCTCGTTAGCAAACTCTTTTTTTGATCAAGCTGCTTTTCAGGCAGCACGATTCATAAAATTGCCTATCCTCAACTATAGCTGAGTGCTTCAGGGCAGTTGCCAAATTGAGTATGCAATACCTCAACCTTGAGGGAGGCTCTATGTGGTCAGTGGTTAAGTCAGTATTAGCAGCACTACTAGGTGTTCAGAATGACCGCCAGCGTCAGCAGGATTTTTCAAACGGCAAGCCAGTCGCCTTCATTATCACGGCGGTGGTAGTGACGATGATGTTTGTGCTGCTCTTAGCAGGTATTGCGATTTATGCAGCGGGATGAAGCGTTGAGAGGCATCACGATAGTAGTTCGTGACGAATGCCACATGTTTTCTATACTGATCGATATCACTTAACCCTGACCTAATAAAAGGGTTGGCGAGAACAACAAGAATAAAGGAGGTTTCTATGCGCTTACCGTGGCAATGGCTTCTCACCATTACCAGTGTCGCAAGTCTCTCTCAAGCCCACGCTAGCAGTTGGAATATGCCGGTGGGGGTCACTGATACCAGCCGCAATATTTTTGGCCTACACATGACCATATTTTGGGTGTGTGTAGTGATTGGGGTGATCGTCTTTGGTGTCATGTTTTACTCCTTGTTTCGCTATCGCCACTCTAAAGGAGCCAAAGCTGCCCGCTTCCATGAACATACCTCCGTTGAAGTGCTGTGGACGGCCATTCCCATTTTGATCTTGGTAGGTATGGCGGTACCTGCGACGGCCACGCTTAAAAATATGTATGACGCCTCTGAAGCGGATCTAGACATTATGATCACGGGGCAGCAGTGGCGCTGGCGTTACGAATACCTAGGAGAGGACATTGCCTATACCTCGAACTTAAGCACCACACGCGAACAGATTCGAGGCGAATCCGATCGAGACGAGCACTATTTGCTTGATGTTGACGAGCCTCTCGTGCTGCCTATTAATCGCAAAGTACGCTTTCTGATGACATCAGACGACGTGATTCACTCCTGGTGGGTTCCAGAGCTTGCTGTTAAACAAGACACCATTCCTGGCTTTATTAATGAAAATTGGGTGCAAATTAACGAGCCTGGTATCTATCGTGGCCAGTGTGCCGAGCTGTGTGGTGTGAATCATGGCTTTATGCCCATTGTGGTGCATGCCATGGAAGAAGCGGAGTTTGAAACATGGCTTGAAGAGCGCAAAGAGGCTGCTGAGCAAGAGGCAATGGGTGTTGATCGCGAATGGGCTATAGAGGAGCTAATGGCTCGCGGTGAAGAGGTGTATCAATCTATTTGCTCTTCCTGTCATCAAGGCGAAGGGCAGGGCGCACCGCCAGCCTTTCCAGCGCTCGCCGGAAATGAACAGCTTATTAATGAACTCGACTGGCATTTGGATCGCGTGATTAACGGTGTTTCTGGAGCCGCCATGCCTGCTTTCCGCAATACGCTGAATCCGGTAGAGATAGCGGCTGTTGTGACCTATACGCGCAACGCTTGGGGGAATGAGACTGGTGATACCGTTCAGCCAGCTACGGTGGCCGAGCGTATTGCCCAGTAGGTGTTGACCAACTTCTTCTACTAAAACGACAAGCATGCGGAGAGACATATGGCGCCCAAACTACCTCCACAACACTCACTGCAGCATAGTTCGTCTGCCGTGGCTGGTGGCCAGTCTCAGGAGGGCCAGTCGCATTACCCTCATGCAGCCCAACCCAAAGGCTTGATGCGTTGGCTGCTGACCACCAATCATAAAGAGATTGGCTCGCTATATCTGATTTTCTCGCTCACGATGTTTTTTGTCGGCGGCATTTTTGCGCTCGTGGTTAGGGCTGAGCTATTTCAGCCTGGTTTGCAGTTGGTAGAGCCCGAGTTCTTTAACCAGATGACCACCATGCATGGCCTAATTATGGTGTTCGCAGCCGTTATGCCAGCGTTTACAGGCCTAGCTAACTGGATGATTCCGCTGCAAATTGGAGCCCCTGACATGGCCTTGCCGCGGCTAAATAACTTCAGTTTTTGGCTACTTCCGGTCGCTTTTACCCTGCTGCTGTCTACTCTTTTTATGCCTGGGGGCGGCCCCAATTTTGGCTGGACATTTTACGCTCCGTTATCAACAACGTATGCGCCAGCTTCAACGACTTTTTTTATTTTAGCACTGCATATGGCAGGCATTAGCTCTATTTTGGGGGCGATTAATATCATCGCGACCATCCTGAATATGCGTGCGCCTGGCATGCGCATGATGGATATGCCGCTATTCGTTTGGACATGGCTGATTACGGCATTTCTACTTATCGCCGTTATGCCGGTGTTAGCGGGCGTCATTACCATGATGTTAATGGACATTAACTTTGGGACTAGCTTCTTTGATGCAGCGGGCGGAGGAGATCCTGTCTTATTCCAGCATCTGTTCTGGTTTTTTGGCCACCCAGAAGTCTACATCATGATCCTGCCAGCATTTGGCATCGTGTCGGCGATTATCCCTACATTTGCTCGTAAGCCCTTATTTGGCTACGCCTCGATGGTTTATGCCACTGGAGCCATTGCGCTGCTGTCATTTCTGGTGTGGGCGCACCATATGTTTATTGTAGGACTGCCGTTAACGGCGGAGCTTTTCTTTATGTACTCCACCATGCTGATCGCTGTGCCAACAGGGGTGAAGGTATTTAACTGGGTGACAACGCTATTCCGCGGGTCGATTAGTTTTGAGCCCCCTATGCTTTTTGCGTTGGCGTTTGTAGTGCTATTTACCATTGGCGGCTTTTCAGGCCTGATGTTAGCCATCGCACCTGCCGATTTTCAGTACCACGATACCTACTTTGTGGTGGCGCACTTCCACTATGTATTGGTGCCTGGCGCGATCTTCGCCATCATGGCGGGCGTTTACTACTGGTTGCCTAAATGGACAGGCCATTACCCTAACGAGCGTCTGGCGCAGTGCCACTTCTGGTGCTCAATCATTGGGGTCAATCTAACCTTTTTCCCCATGCATTTTGCCGGTTTGGCAGGCATGCCTAGGCGCATCCCTGATTATGCGCTGCAATTTGCCGATTTTAATCTGCTCTCAAGTATTGGCGCCTTCTTCTTTGGTGCCTCGCAACTACTTTTTGTGCTGGTGGTAGTGCTGTGTGTACGAGGTGGCCAAAAAGCGCCTGCAAAAGCTTGGGAGGGTGCTGTTGATTTAGAGTGGAGTGTGCCTAGCCCTGCGCCGTTACACACCTTTGAAACGCCGCCGGTATTTCACCGTGCTCAATCGCACGATTAATGCATAAAAGCGTTGGAGAAGGCGGAGGGATGAAAAATGGCAGCAGATGGTTCTCAACAAGCTGGCGTTAGGCGGACCGTCATTCGCAGTGTCGCAGCCCTTCTTGGCATGTTTGCCTTTGCGTTTGCCTTAGTTCCTCTTTACGACGTGTTTTGTCAGGTAACGGGTTTAAACGGAAAGGTCGATACCACGGCAAAAGCTATCATTCATGAAGAGGTGGATCAGTCGCGCTTCATTACGGTTCAATTTATTACCCGTGGTAGTGCGGGACTGCCATGGCAAATGAGTGTTGAAACGCGGCAAATGCGGGTACATCCAGGCCAAACCGCAGAAGTGGATTTTACCTTTACGAATAACAGCCACCAAGAAAGCTGGGGGCGCGCTGTGCCTAGCGTCTCACCCTCTAGTGCAACAACGCATTTACGTAAAGTCAGCTGTTTTTGCTTCCAAGAACAGCAGCTACAAGGCGATGAGCGACTAACCATTCCGTTGGTGTTTCAGTTAGCTAAAGACTTACCTAAAGAAATCAGCACCATTACCTTGGTGTATACCCTATACCCGGTACAGCGCATTGCGCTTAATCCACTCAATAACAATAACGCGGCGGGGGATAAAATATGAGCGGCGGCAGCTATTACGTTCCTGCGAACAGCCGGTGGCCTATTTTAGGGTCGCTTGCGCTAGGTGCCATGATGGCCGGTATTGGCATCAAGTTAGTTTACAACACCGGGGCGCCATTGTTAGTTATTGGCTTACTAAGCGTTATTTGTGTCATGGGGTTTTGGTTTCGAGACGTCATTCACGAGTCGATGGGCGGTTTATACGACGCGCAAATGGATCGCTCGTTTCGATGGGGAATGGGCTGGTTTATTTTTTCAGAAGTCATGTTTTTTGCCGCTTTTTTTGGCGCACTGTTTTATGTAAGAACCTTCACAATTCCATGGCTAGGAGGGGAAGGGGCAAAAGGCGTATCTGCTTTGTTATGGCCCGAATTTGTTCCTCAATGGCCGCTACTCAATCCCCCTGATGCCTCTGTGGCAGGGCCCTCCAGCGTACTTAGCCCCTGGCAGTTGCCCTTAGTGAATACACTGATTTTGGTGACATCAAGTATCACACTAACGGTTGCCCATGAAGCTCTGAAGCTTGGCTATCGTCAGACCTGTCGTAACTGGCTAGCAGGCACAGTACTGCTGGGCATTTGCTTTATCCTTATCCAAGGCGTCGAATATTACGAAGCCTATCATCATTACGGTATTACCCTAGAGGCCGGTATTTTTGGGGCTACTTTTTTTATATTGACAGGCTTTCATGGTCTCCACGTCATTATTGGTACGCTTATTTTGGCGAGCATGCTGGTAAGAGTTATCAAAGGTCACTTTGCTAACGATCATCACTTTGGTTTTGAGGCATCCTGCTGGTATTGGCATTTCGTTGATGTAGTGTGGGTAGGACTCTTTATCTTTGTTTATGTATTTTAGTGAGTTATCCAAGCTCGCCAGATAAGAAACCAAAGAGAAGCAGGGCCATCAACACGCAGGCTAACGCAATGCGCCATTTAAGCGATGTGAGTAACCGCCTGGAGGTGCTTTCGTCATGTAGTAAAAAGCCTGCACCTGCGGCTAAGCTGGCCACCATTCCTATAAACACTAATGCAATGAGCAGTTTTAACCACATGATGAAGCCCTCTTATTTTCCAGCGCGACTATACGCATGGTGTGTGTTTTGGAGTGTTGTAGTGGTTTTAGGGTTGCTCTTAGGACTATGGCAGTGGGAAAGGGCCGCTGACAAGCGCGAACTGCTAGCCATTCGTGATGCAGCGCCAACAGTGGTTGAGCCAATCCAAACACCGGAAGGAGGGGCGCAGGTGCATCTACGTGGCGACTATCTTGAGCAGCACACGCTTTACTTAGATAACCGTATCGTTAACGGTCGCCTAGGCGTCGCGGTGTTGACACCTATGAAAGACTCCCATGGGCAGCTCTGGTTAGTACAACGTGGTTTTATTGAAACAGGTACAAGCCGGGCGTCTCCTTCGGTATTCACCCCTCATGGCACGGTTGAGGTGTCTGGCGAGTGGCAGGCGGAGCAATCGCAAGGGCCGCTTTATGGAGCCAACCAAGAAGGCGTTAGGCTTCAGCAGCTGAGCTTGGCTCCTTGGGAAGAGGCGTTGGGCGTCTTCAGCCATAATGGCTGGCTTCATGCCCAGCAGGGTGCAGGTGTTTTTACCCCTTGGTGGGAGGCAAATGTGATGCCGCCAAGCCGGCATCTTGGCTACGCTTTTCAATGGTGGGGACTGGCGCTGGCAGCGTTGGGGATCATGCTATTGGGTGGATACCGTCTAGTGAGCGACTTTCGAGAAAGCTACGAAGGAGGGCGTTAACATGCACCACCGTCGTCCAGTACGTTACGCAAGGCTTAAGGTGGTTCTCTTGTTTGCCATTTTTGCCGCTCCTATTGTGACGGCTTGGGGAATGGTGACTTGGAATGTGGGAATTCCTCAGGGCCATACTGCCCACGGAAAAGTAACCATAGATGTGCCGCCGCTTGAGGATTGGCCGTTGATGGCTTCCATCACTGCCTCTGAACAATGGACGCTGGTATTAGACTGCGGCGCAAACTGTGTGCAGCAACAGGATGAGCTGTGGCGGTTACACCGTGCATTAGGGCGTGAAGCCACTCGATTAAAGCGATTAAGAGTTGGTGGTGACGATGCCACGCTGCCTGGGGAGGCGGTGACAGTTTGGCAAAGCGTACCCTCTTGGAGCATTGCGCACAGCGTTTGGTTATTCGACCCTATGGGAAGGCCAGCACTCGCGTTTACTCAAGAAGCGGCAACCGCCGAGATTCTTGATGACATCCGGCATCTATTCAAAGTAAATTCTATTTAGCTTATGTTCGGCTAGCAATAGCCGTAAGGAAACTTAATGAAGACCTACCGAGAGTGCCGTCTTCGTTGGCTCATGAGGGTTACGCTGGCGGGAACCCTGTTGACTGCGTTCGTCATATTGGTAGGCGCATGGACTCGGTTAGTGGATGCTGGCCTAGGCTGCCCTGATTGGCCTGGCTGTTATGGCAAACTCATTGTTCCCGATAGTGATCATGCGGCGCTTCGACATCCTGATGCTCCTTTAGAGCCCTTCAAAGCCTGGGTAGAGATGGCTCACCGCTATGTAGCCAGTTTATTGGGCTTGATTGTGCTCACCATCGTGGCAATGGGCTGGTCACTGCGCAAACGTCCAGAATATCCATGGCGACTTAGCTTGGCGTTACTGATCGTTATTCTCGTTCAGGGCGCGTTTGGTGCGTTTACCGTTACTCTTAAGTTGTGGCCACAGGTTGTCACGCTGCATTTGCTCGGAGGATTGAGCGTTTTAATGCTGTTTTTTTGGCTACATCTTCGCATACGCCGTTCATGGCGTGGGCAAATAGGGCAAGCTAAAAAGGGTGGCGTACTGTGGTACTTGGCAGGTGGGGTTTTATTGTTGCAGCTTGCACTGGGTGGCTGGGTCACAAGCAACTATGCCGGTATTGCTTGCCAAGGATTTCCTACCTGTAATTCACAATGGTGGCCAAGCATGGACCTAAGCGAAGGCTTCCACCTAACCCAAAGCGTTGGCCCTAATTATCTCCATGGTCAACTACACGCAGATGCTCGCACCGCTATTCATATGGTCCATCGTATGGGAGCACTGTTGTTGGGTGCCGCTTTACTAGCGTTATGGTGGCGCTATCGGGGCATCAAAGTAGTCAGCATCGCCTTGAGTCTCGCATTAGGAGCTTATTGCTTACAGGTGGCGCTTGGGGTCGCTAACGTTCTGCTCTGGCTGCCGCTTTGGTTAGCCTTGTTGCATACGGCAGGGGCTGTATTGCTAGCGCTGAGCATGGGATGGGCGTGGTGGTGCTGGCGGTACCAAAAGGCGGGGCAGGTTACTGTTCTTTGCCCATCAAATGCAAGCAACCTGAAGGCGCATGAATCAGGTTGGTCTACTTGAGGCAATTAGGTGTACAATTCTCGTTAAGCATTTTATACGTTTCAGGGGCTTTATGAGTTCAACGGTTGCACTTTTACTGTTCGTTGTCGCTGTGCTAATCATCGCCGGGTTGGTCGCCTACGCCCATAAATTGCGAAGCGAAGTGAAGCGCCGTGAAGCGTTTAGACTGGAAGAAGAACGGCGTGCTCAGCAAAACAGCCTAGAAAATCTGGACTACGTGGTGAGCGCTCTCGTCCAAGAGCAAGTCGACATCACCGAGGGTTCCTGGCGCTGTAAAGTGCTGCTTGAAATCGTCGATCCAAGTCTTTCTGAACGACCTGAGTTTCAGGCGTTCGCCGAGGTTTATAGCCGTACGCGTCATCTCAAGACGCACTCTGCGCGCAAACAGTTGACCCCACGGGAAAGAATGCAAGAGGACAAGGAAAGGCTAGCTGTGGAAGATGAGATGCGCCCTGCGGTGCTCGCAGCCGCCGCAGAGGTAATTAAATGGCGCGCTAAAGGCCCTTCCGCTCTTCATTAAAAATTTTTAATGCCATCGATGTGAGCTTTGCTATGCTGGTAAGGTCGGTATTGGCAAGAAGTTGATATCTCGGCATTGTTGCCTTCTAACGCTGAAGCGTTAATGATAGGCACCACGTTCAGTTTCAGGGGCAGGGGAACCCCGTCCTGGATCAGAACAGCGAAAAATGGATGCTCTCGCCATAAGAAGCATTGGATAGATTTGGTCTCTAGACCATGTCAGCATTGGATCAAGAAGGAGTCTTGCATGAAAAAATCAACGACTGGCTTGCTAATCGGTTCTGCTCTAGTCGTCGGCCTGTCAGGTTGCGCTAGCTCAGCCTCTCAGTCTTCTGGCCAAGCAGGCGCCAACAGCGGCCAAAGCTGGTACCAGCACCCCGCGGTTTGTGGTTTGGCGGGCAGTATCATCGGCGGTAGCATTGGTTATGCCACCAGCAGCAGCTCAGATGAAGATGCGGGTGCCGCAACCGGCGCAGCGGCTGGCGCAGCTATCGGTGGTCTGCTGTGTGCAGATCGTACACCTGAGCCGGTAGCACCGCAGTGCCCGAGCTACGGCGAAGTGCCAGCTGGCGTTGCTGTTGATGCCGAAGGCTGCCCGCTGGACTCCGACGGTGACGGCGTGCCGGACTACCGTGACCAGTGCCCGGGCACGCCGGCTGGTGTAGAAGTTAACGCCAACGGTTGCCCGCTGGACTCCGATAACGACGGCGTGCCGGATTACCGTGACCAGTGCCCGAATACCCCGGCAGGCGTTGACGTAAACGCACTGGGTTGCCCGGAAAGCGTTGTTCTTCAGGATGTGAACTTTGAGTTCGATTCCGCCCAGCTAACACCGAATGCACAAAATGTTCTTAACGGCGTTGCTGAGCGTCTGGTTAACAACCCAGATGTACGTGTGAGCATTGAAGGTCACACCGATTCTCGTGGTTCTGACCAGTACAACAAGGATCTGTCTCAGCGTCGTGCTGAGTCCGTTGCAACCTATCTGAACCAGCGCGGCGTCGAAGCTAACCGTATGCGTGCTGTGGGCTACGGTGAAGAGCGTCCCGTGGCAACCAACGATACCGAAGAGGGTCGTTTCCAGAACCGTCGTGTAGAACTGGATGAGTGGAAGTAATCCACTTAGCTGATTAATCAATGGGTAGAGCCAGCATGCTGGTTCGTTAAACCCTTTGACAAAGAACGGGAGGCTTATGCCTCCCGTTTTATTTTACGCAGTCATAAATTCTGGTAGGCTGAGCAGCCTTCAAGATGTGCCCAATACCCCGACCATTGATAGCGAAATGTGATCCTTGGTATGGATCACCACTGCGCTCAAGGAATACCTGAATGCCTATTGTGACACTGCCCGATGGCAGCCAAAGAACGTTTGAAGCACCACTCTCTATTATGCAGCTAGCAGAGTCCATTGGCCCTGGTTTGGCCAAGGCCTGTGTGGCAGGCAAAATTAACGGGGTGCTGGTTGATGCTGCCGATATGATTGAGCAGGATGCGGACGTCTCTATTATTACTGCCCGCGATGAAGAAGGTTTGGAAATTATTCGTCACTCGTGTGCTCACTTGATTGGTCATGCGGTGAAACAGCTATATCCCGATGCCAAAATGGCCATCGGTCCGGTCATTGATGATGGCTTTTATTACGACATTGACTTTGGCAAATCAGTCACGCCAGACGATATGGAAGCCATTGAAAAGCGCATGCAGTCGCTCATCGATCATGAGTACGATGTTATTCGTGAGTACGTCAGCCGCGACCAAGCGATGGCAACGTTTGAAAAGCGTAATGAGCCGTATAAGCAAGAGATCATCCGTGATATCCCGGAAGGTGCGACTATCCGCCTTTACCACCACGAAGAGTACACGGACATGTGCCGTGGACCCCATGTGCCTAACACAAGACACTTAAAGGCATTTAAGCTGACGAAGCTGGCAGGTGCTTACTGGCGTGGTGACTCCTCCAATCCGATGCTGACGCGCATTTATGGCACGGCATGGGGCGATAAAAAGCAGTTAAAAGCTTACTTGAAGCGGCTGGAAGAAGCTGAGAAGCGAGACCACCGTAAGCTAGCGCGGAAGATGGACTTGTTCCACCTTCAAGAAGAAGCGCCTGGGATGGTTTTTTGGCACCCTAACGGTTGGACGATGTATCAGGCGTTAGAAGAGTACATGCGTAAAATTCAACGTGAGCATGGCTACCAGGAAATCAAGACGCCGCAAGTAGTGGATTTGTCACTGTGGAAGAAATCAGGCCACTGGGGACATTACAGTGAATTGATGTTCACCACAGAGTCGGAAAAGCGCGAGTATGCGGTGAAGCCGATGAACTGCCCATGTCACGTGCAGGTCTTTAATCAAGGCCTTAAGAGCTACCGTGACCTTCCGCTACGTTTGGCTGAATTTGGTAGCTGTCATCGAAATGAACCTTCAGGCTCGCTGCATGGTCTGATGCGGGTTCGTGGGTTTACGCAAGATGATGCCCATATTTTCTGTACCGAAAGTCAGATTCAGGCTGAGGCTGAGGCGTTTATTGCTCTAACGCTGCAAGTCTATAAAACGCTCGGTTTTGAAGACGTTGAGCTCAAGCTCTCCACCCGTCCCGAAGACTTTCTGGGTGAAGTCGAAATGTGGGATCGGGCAGAGCAGGGCCTTGAGGCCGCGCTGAACACTACTGGCTTGGCTTGGGATCTGCAGCCGGGTGAAGGTGCGTTTTATGGGCCGAAAATTGAGTTTGCGTTAAGAGATTGTCTGAATCGTGTTTGGCAGTGTGGTACTCTTCAGCTAGATTTTAATTTGCCAGGGCGTTTAGGGGCGCAATACGTCGATGAAGACGGCACGCGTAAAACCCCTGTAATGCTCCATCGTGCTATCCTGGGCTCATTTGAACGATTCCTGGGTATACTAATTGAGCATTACGCTGGTGCTATGCCACTATGGTTGGCCCCGCAGCAAGCTGTGCTTATGACCATTACCGACGCACAGCGTGATTACGCGCTTGATTTGGAGCAGCGGCTGCAAAAAAATGGCTTACGGGTTAAGGCGGACTTGAGGAACGAGAAGATCGGCTTTAAAATCCGTGAGCATACGTTACAGAAAGTTCCCTATCTCCTTGTGGTGGGAGATAAGGAAGTCGAAGCTGACTCAGTGGCCGTGCGAACTCGTAGCGGCGAAAACCTCGGCACCATGACTGTCGATGAATTCATCGAACGTTTTAATGCAGAGCGAGCAGCCCTGGCGACATCGTCAATTGCCTAAGGAGACGGAGCGATCAAGCGAAGCAATCAGCGCGGGCGTCCACAAGACAAACGCCCACCAATGAACGAGCGTATTACCGAAGAAGAAGTACGTCTAATTGATGCCGAAGGTGAGCAGTTGGGTGTTGTGCCCACCACTGAGGCTCTTGAGCGTGCGGAAGCTGCCGGTTTAGATCTCGTGCAAATTTCGAATGCCGATCCGATTGTTTGTAAAATCATGGATTATGGCAAATTCGTTTTTGAGACCAAAAAGCAGAAAGCGGCTCAAAAGAAAAAGCAGAAGCAAATCCAGGTTAAGGAAGTTAAATTCCGTCCTGGCACCGACGAAGGCGATTATCAGGTGAAGCTAAAAAACCTGATCCGCTTCTTGGAAGGTGGTGACAAGGGTAAGGTCACATTGCGCTTCCGTGGTCGTGAAATGGCGCACCAGGACATTGGCCGTAAGCTAATGGAACGAATCGCAGCAGACCTGGAAGAGATCGGAGTGGTGGAGTCTTTCCCGAAAATGGAAGGCCGCCAAATGATCATGATTCTTGCCCCGAAAAAGAAGTGATCCAACGGCGAAGTTAACGGGCCAGTGCGAAGGCGCTGGTCGGCCCTGGGTTTTCTAAAAAATATCGAGCGGAGTTCTCTCATGCCGAAAATCAAAAGCAACAGCGGCGCTGCTAAGCGCTTCAAAAAGACCGCTAACGGCTTCAAGCACAAGCAGTCTTTCCGTAGCCACATCTTGACCAAGAAGTCGACCAAGCGTAAGCGTCAGCTGCGTGGCATGAAGCAGATTCATGCTTCCGACAAAGCGCTGATCCAGCGCATGCTGCCGAACCTGTAAGGTCGAATTTTCTTATCTGAGTGCATTTAGCCTCAGTCATAAAGTCAGGAGTGTGTTATGACCCGTGTTAAGCGTGGCGTAGTTGCCCGTCGTCGCCATAAAAAAGTACTGAAGCAGGCCAAAGGTTACTACGGTGCCCGTTCGCGTGTTTTCCGCGTAGCCAAACAGGCTGTCATCAAAGCCGGCCAGTATGCGTACCGTGACCGCCGCAACCGCAAGCGCCAATTCCGTGCGCTGTGGATTCAGCGTATCAATGCTGGTGCGCGTATCAACGGCATGTCTTACAGCCGCTTTGTTGGCGGTCTGAAGAAAGCCGGTATTGAAATTGACCGTAAAGTATTGGCCGACCTGGCAGTACACGAAAAAGCGGCATTTGCTGCTATCGTGGAAAAAGCCAAGGCTGCCCAATAAGGCAATTTGCACTGAGCTAAATTCAGTGTGAAATGCCGAGGTCATTTCAGAGTGACCCATGCAGGGGAAGAGCAGCCGCTCTTCCCCTGTTTTTTTGTCACCTTCAACATGCCAGCCATCTTGAAAGATGGAACCGCTTAATTCGGAGTAAATCGGATGGACCACCTTCCTACTCTGGTGTTAGAGGCCCGCGATGCTATTCAAGCTGCGCAGAGTGTCTCAGCGCTAGATGAGTTGCGCGTACGTTACTTGGGTAAAAAAGGCGAAGTGACGGCCTTATTGAAAGGGCTGGGCAAGCTATCGGCAGAAGAGCGTCCTGCGGCTGGTGAGCAAATTAACCAAGCCAAGCAAACGTTATCAGCCGAGATAGACGCCAAACGCCAGCAGCTTGAGAGTGAGGCGCTGAATGCCCGCTTGGCAGCTGAGCGGATCGATGTAACATTGCCGGGGCGTGGGCAGGAGAGTGGTGGCTTACACCCTGTGACACGCACGCTTGAGCGCATAGAGGGTTTGTTTACCCGCGTTGGTTATGATGTGGCGGTAGGTCCTGAGATTGAGGATGACTACCATAACTTCGAGGCGCTCAATATTCCCGCGCATCACCCGGCGCGGGGGATGGCAGATACGTTTTATTTCGATGCTACACGCTTGCTGCGCACTCATACATCTCCTGTGCAAGTACGCACCATGAAGAGTAGTGAACCGCCCATCCGTATCGTCTGCCCGGGGCGCGTCTATCGCAGCGACTCGGACCTGACGCATACGCCGATGTTTCATCAGGTAGAAGGTCTGTTGGTCGATGAGGGCGTGAGCTTTGCTGATCTAAAAGGCACCATTGAAGACTTCCTTCAGGCGTTTTTTGAGCGTGATGATCTATCGGTCCGCTTCCGCCCCTCTTACTTCCCATTCACTGAACCCTCTGCTGAGGTCGATATTCAGTGCGTGATGTGTAGTGGTAACGGTTGTCGTGTTTGCTCACATAGCGGCTGGCTGGAAGTGATGGGCTGCGGGATGGTGCACCCTGAAGTTTTCCGGCACTCCGGCATTGATACCGAACGATACACCGGCTTTGCCTTTGGTATGGGCGCAGAGCGTTTGGCGATGCTGCGCTACGGCGTTAATGACCTGCGCTTGTTCTTTGAGAACGACCTGCGCTTTCTTCGTCAATTCACCTAAGACCGCTGCCAGCGACGGGAATCAACATGAAATTTTCAGAACAGTGGCTGCGTGAATGGGTATCCCCGCAGCTTGATACTCAGGCCATTGCCGATCAGATCACCATGGCGGGCCTTGAAGTGGATGCCGTTGAAGCGGTCGCCGCTGCCTTTAGCGGTGTGGTCGTGGCTGAAGTGCTGTCCAAAGAGAAGCATCCTGATGCCGATAAGCTCAACGTATGCACGGTGAACGACGGTACTGGTGAGCCGGTGCAAGTAGTATGCGGTGCGCCCAACGTTGATGTGGGTCAGAAAATTCCCTTCGCCCAAGTGGGTGGCGTGCTGCCGGGCGATTTTAAAATCAAAAAGGCAAAACTGCGTGGCGTTGAGTCGCGCGGCATGATCTGCTCGGCATCAGAGCTAGGGTTAGAGGAAGAAACCTCTTCTGGTATCCTGGTGTTACCGGCGTCGGCCCCCGTGGGCACTAGCTTTCGCGAGTATATGCAGCTCGACGATATGACCATCGAGGTGGATCTTACCCCTAACCGCGGCGACTGCCTGAGCATAAAAGGCCTTGCGAGAGAGGTAGGTGTGCTTAACCGCCTGCCGGTAAGTGGCCCTGAGATCACAGTCGTTGAAGCGAGTATCGACGATACTTTCCCCGTCACTATTGAGGCGGCTGAGCAGTGCCCTCGCTACTTAGGGCGCGTTATTAAGGGCGTGAATGTCGAGGCTGAAACGCCGCTGTGGATGGTTGAGCGGCTACGTCGCAGCGGCGTACGCTCGATTGACCCTGTGGTGGATGTCACCAACTACGTCATGCTAGAGCTTGGTCAACCGCTGCATGCGTTTGATCGGGACAACCTGCAGGGTGGCATTACTGTCCGTTTGGCACGAGAGGCGGAGCGTTTAACACTGCTGGATGGCCAAGAGGTAGCACTTCGCCCTGAAACACTGGTAATTGCCGATGAGCGTGGCCCCCTGGCAATGGCTGGCATCATGGGGGGGGGAAATTCAGGGGTAAACGAAAAAACGCACACGATTTTTCTTGAGTCGGCCTTTTTTGCTCCGCTTGGCATTGCTGGGCAGGCGCGTTCCTACGGTCTGCATACCGACGCATCGCATCGTTATGAGCGTGGCGTCGATCCAGAGCTTCCTGCCATGGCGGTTGAGCGTGCTACAAAGCTCCTGATGGAGATTTGTGGGGGGCAGGCAGGGCCCGTGGTTGAGACGGTAAGCGATGAGCATTTACCGGCACCGCGCATCATTATGCTTCGCGAGGCTCGCCTTGAGAGTGCGCTCTCCAAGCGGCTGCAGCCGGATGATGTCACCGATATCCTTCAGCGTTTAGGGCTTGAGGTTGATAAACAGGCGGAAGGTTGGTCAGTGGTCGCCCCTAGCTGGCGTTTTGACGTTGCCATTGAGGAAGACCTCATCGAGGAAGTGGCGCGTATCCATGGCTACAATAACCTTCCGGTTCGTCGCCCAGCCGCTCGACTAGCACTTCGCCCAGCTAACGAGGCACTCCTCACTCAGTCTCAGTTGCGCAACCAGATGGTTGCTCGCGGTTTCCAGGAGGCGGTGACATACAGCTTCGTAGCGCCGGACCTGCAGGCAGCAATGCTGCCAGATGCTGTGTCCCCCGTGCTTGCGAATCCGATTTCGTCGGACCTCTCGGTGATGCGCGCCAGCCTTTTCCCAGGCTTAGTGCGTGCCCTAGAGTATAATCTCAATCGCCAGCAAACCCGTGTGCGCATTTTCGAGACAGGGCTGGTATTTAACGGCCACCTCGATAACTTAACCCAAGAGCCGATGATGGGCGCCTTAGTGTGCGGTGGCCGTGAAGGGGAGGGGTGGAACAGCACTAAGGCTCAGGTAGATTTTTATGACCTGAAAGGAGATCTAGAGAGTCTTTTGGCAATGGGTGGGGCCCGGGAAGCTTGGCGCTTTGAGCCGGGCGAGCACCCCTCTCTGCATCCTGGGCAAACCGCCCAGCTCTTTTACAATGGCGAACCCGCCGGCTGGATTGGCACACTGCACCCGCAAGTGCGTGCCAAGCTGGGGCTTAAGGTTGATGCGGTGCTGTTTGAAGTTCGCCTAGATGTATTGAGTCAGGGGGAAATTCCCGCCTTTGAGCCGCTTTCACGCTACCCAGAAGTGCGACGCGATTTGGCGTTTATGCTCAAAGAAGCAACGCCTGTGCAAGCGCTACTTGATTGTGCAAAAGCTCAGGCAGGCGATTACTTGAAAGACATTAAGCTATTTGATGTCTATGCTGGTAAAGGCGTAGCCGAGGGCTATAAGAGTATTGCATTGGGCTTGACCTGGCAGCACGCTTCGCGCACGCTAAATGATGAAGAAATCAACCAGTTGGTCGACTCGATCATCACTAACGTGCGAGCCGAATTAGATGCCGAACTTCGCGGCTAACTAAGCTATGCCATGACACGACGCTTATCACGTTCTTGGCAATGCGTATGCTACATGGAGGAGCCCTATGGGTGCGTTGACCAAAGCAGAGCTAGCTGAGCATTTGCATACTGAGCTGGCGCTGTCAAAGCGAGAAGCAAAAGCGATGGTGGAGGCGTTCTTTGAAGAAATCCGCGCCTGTTTGCGTGAAAACGAGCAGGTGAAACTGTCGGGGTTTGGTAACTTTGATCTGCGTGATAAGCGCGAGCGGCCTGGTCGAAACCCTAAAACTGGCGAAGAAATCCCTATCTCTGCCCGGCGTGTGGTGACTTTTCGCCCCGGGCAAAAGCTAAAACAGCAGGTAGAACGCTACTCAAGTGGTCAGTAGCGAGTACATCAAGCTGCCCAACGAAAAGGAGTGCCTAATGGCACTCCTTTTTTGTTTGCCCGGCGAAGCCGGCAAACCCGGCCATCTGAAAGAAGATGGCGTCACCCCGACTGAGGGGAAGACAATCCGACTGGCAAGGGCGTCACTGGCCAACGGTGGGGTCTGAAGGAAGCCATAGGAAGTTAAC